>JBEICS010000037.1:0-9604 GCA_040383925.1 Acidimicrobiaceae bacterium
CGACGAACCAGACCAACAGCAGGACGACACCCACACCGAGGGCGGCTGCGTACTGGCGCACGTACCCGCTCTGGCTCTTGCGGAGGCCACCTGCGGAACCACGCACCAGTCGGGCGACGCCGTTGACGGCCCCGTCGACGATGTGCGCATCGAACCAGGCGATGCCGTCGAAGATGCGACGGCCCGGCCCGCCCATGAAGGCGGTGATCGACTTGTCGTAGTACCACCCCTGCTCGAGCACCTTCGGCTCGATGGGGGCCATCTTCTTCTTGCCGTACACCGCCACCGAGGCGGCGATACCCGCCAAGGCGATGACCACGGCCACGCCGAGCAACAGGTACTTGTTGTCGTAGGCCCAGGTGCCGGAGATGTCGGCTTCACCGAACTCGACCACCGGCTCGAGCCACTTCTCGAGGAAGTGCAGGTCGGAGGAGAAGGGCAACTGCAGCGCCCCACCAACGGTGCTGAGGGCGGCCAGAACCACCAGCGGCAGCAGCATGATCTTCGGGCTCTCGTGCGGGGTGAAGTCGCCGTGGGCGCCGTGCTCGTCGTGGGCGTCGTGCCAGCGGGCCTTGCCGTAGAACACCATGATCACCTGGCGGGTCATGTAGTAGGCGGTGAGCAGCGCGGCGACCAGGCCGAGCACGTAGAGCACCGGGCTCTTCGCGAGGCTGTACAGCAGGATCTCGTCCTTGCTCCAGAAGCCGGCGAACGGCGGCACGCCGGCGATGGCCAGCCAGCCGATGATGAAGGTGAACGCCGTGACGGGCATCAGCTTGCGCAGCGCGCCCATGCGCCGCATGTCCTGCTCGTGGTGCATGCCGTGGATGACCGAGCCCGAGCCGAGGAACAGCAGCGCCTTGAAGAAGGCGTGGGTGACCATGTGGAAGATGGCAGCCACGTAGGCGCCCGAGCCGACGGCCAGGAACATGAAGCCGAGTTGGCTGACGGTGGAGTACGCGAGCACCTTCTTGATGTCGTTCTGGGCGACGGCGATGGTGGCGGCGAACAATGCGGTGGCGATGCCGACGATGGCGATGAGCCAGCCCGCCCACTCGGCGGCGACGTGGATGACCGGGTTGACACGGGTCATGAGGAACACGCCGGCGGTGACCATGGTGGCGGCGTGGATGAGCGCGCTGACCGGGGTGGGGCCCTCCATCGCATCGGGCAGCCAGATGTAGAGCGGCAGCTGGGCGCTCTTGCCGCAGGCGCCGACGAACAGCATGACGGCGATGGCGGTTGCCGTGGTCTGGCTGAGCGCACCCGATTCGGCAGCGGCGTTCATGCCGTCGTAGCTGATGGTGCCGACGGCCTCGAACGCGAGGAACATCGCCATCATCACGCCCCAGTCACCGACACGGTTGGTGACGAACGCCTTCTTGCCGGCCGTGGCCGCGCTCTGCTTCTCGTGCCAGAACGAGATGAGGAAGTACGAGCAGGTGCCCACGCCTTCCCAGCCGAGGAAGGTGACGAGCAGGTTCTCGCCCAACACCAGCAGCAGCATGCTGAGGGCGAACAGGTTCAGGTACAAGAAGAACTTCGAGAACCGCGGGTCGCCGTGCATGTAGCCCACCGCATAGAGGTGGATGAGGGCGCCGATGCCGGTGACGAACAGGCACATCGTGATGCTGAGCGGATCGATCAGGAAGGCGAGATCGACGCGCAGCGAACCGACGGGCACCCACGAGAAGAGGTTGACGACGTGGTGCCGTTCCTCGCCGCTCTTCGAGAGCAGGTCGGCGAACACTCCGACGGTGACGAGGAAGGCGGCACCGATCATGGCGGTGGCCAGATAGCCGGCCTTCGGGTCGCCGAGGCGACGGCCGAACACCAAGATCGTGAGGAAGCCGACCAGAGGCAGGGCAGGGATGAGCCAGGCGAGGTCGATCATGGTCAGCCCTTCAACTCCGCGAGGTCGTCGGCGGTGGCACCCGGCCGGCGACGCAGGATGGCGACGATGATGCCGAGACCCACCACGACTTCAGCGGCGGCGACGACCATCACGAAGAACACCGTGGTCTGCCCGCCGATGTCGCCGAGCTGCTTGGCGAGCGCCACGAAGCTGAGGTTGACGGCGTTCAGCATCAGCTCGACGCACATGAACATGACCAGCGGGTTGCGGCGCACCATCACGCCGACGACACCGATGGAGAACAGCACCGCAGCCAGCACCAGATACCAGGTGGCGGTGGGCTCGGCCAGGGCGAGGACGGTGGCGCTCATTGCGCGCCTCCCATCTTGTCGGGGCGCCGCGACAGCAGCACGGTGGCCACGACGGCGACGACCAGCAGCACCGACACCAGTTCGAAGGCGAACACGTAGTCGCTGAACAGGCTTCGCGCGATCTGGCGGATGTTGCTGTCGTGGTCGCCGCTCTCGGTAGCGATGTCGATGCCGTCCCCGCTGCCCGACGCGATGCTCGAGCGGGCCTGCACGACGGCGGTGACCAGCATGGCGAGCAGGCCGGCACCCACGATGACGGCGAGCGGCCGCTGCACCGGGATGGGCTCGATCTCGATGTTCTCGACCTTGTCGACACCCAACAGCATGATGACGAAGAGGAACAGCACCACGATGGCGCCGGCGTAGACGATGACCTGCACGGCCGCCAGGAAGTGGGCCTCCTGGGCGACGAACAGCACGGCCACGCCGAACAGGGTGAGCACCAAGCTGAGCGCAGCGTGCACCGGGTGGCTGCGCACGATGACGCCGATGGCGCCGACGAGCACCATGGCGGCAGCGCAGATGAAGACGACGAGCTCCATCAGTGATGGCCTCCGTCGCGCGAGATCGACCGCACGGTCTTGGCGGCCTGGGCTGTGGTGGACACGTCGGCGGCGTGCTGCTCGGGCTCGGCGGCGCGGGTGCCATGACCCAGTTCGGTGCTCCAGCCGACCTTGCCGATGAAGTCGGCGTCGCCCGACGCGGCGGTGGCACGCATCCATCCGCTGGTGAGCAGGTCTTCGCCTTCTCGCCAGTCCTCCCACGGCATCTGCCGCGGTGCACCCTGCTCGTCGACGACCAACTCGGTCTTGGTGTAGATGGCATCGCGTCGGCTGGTGAAGCTGAACTCGAACATCTTGCTCTCGGTGATGGCCTCGGTGGGGCAGGCCTCGACACAGAGATCGCAGTGGATGCAACGCAGGTAGTTGATCTCGTAGACGAACCCGAACCGCTCGCCGGGCGAGGTGGGGTTCTCGGCGTCGTTGTCGGCGCCGCGCACGTAGATGCACTTGGCCGGGCACACACCGGCGCACAGTTCGCAGCCGATGCACTTCTCCATGCCGTCGTCGTAACGGTTCAGCACATGACGACCGTGCAAGCGCTCGGGCTTGTCGATCTTTTCGTCGCGCTGCTCGACCGGCTTGCCCTTCTTGGCGACGCGGCCACCCGAGTACTGGGTGGTGACGCGCTTGCCGCCGAAGAGGCGGTGCTGGCGCAGCGTGACGGCGAATCCCTCGAGGTAGCCCATCAGTACATCGCCCCTTCACGTTCGCGGTTGCGGGCGCTCACCTTCATCGCAGCCATCAGCAGTGCTGCGCTGAGGCCCAGCACCGCTACGGCCACCACACCCACCACCAGACGGTTCCAGCCCTGATCCTGCGCCAGGCGGAACACGGCGAGCAGCAGGAACCAGGCGAGCGACAGCGGGATGAGCGCCTTCCAGCCGAGGTCCATCAGTTGGTCGTAGCGCAGACGGGGCAGCGTGGCCCGGAACCACACGTAGGCGTACAGGAACAGCAGCACCTTCAACAGCAGCCACACGGTGCCGTTGAGCGGGCCGAGGTACAGGTTGCCGTCCCATTCGAAACTGCCGATGTCGATGCGCAGCGGCTGGGGCCCACCGAGGAACAGCGTGACGATGACGGCGCTCATCGTGATGGTGTTCATGAACTCGGCCAGGAAGAACAGCGCGAAGCGGATGCTCGAGTACTCGGTGTTGAAGCCGCCGACGAGTTCTTGCTCGGCCTCGACGAGGTCGAACGGCGGCCGGTTCAGTTCGGCCGTGGCGGCGATGAGGAAGATGATGAACGGCACGAACCCGGTGGAGATGAGGTGCCACTTGGTGATGCCACCCTGGGCGGCCACGATGCCGCTGGTGCTGAGCGTGCCCGCCAGCAGCAGCACCGATGCCAGGCTGAGGCCCAGCGCCGCTTCGTAGCTGACCATCTGCGCCGAGGCTCGGACCGAACCGAGCAGCGGGTACTTCGAGCCCGAGGACCAGCCGGCGAGCATGATGCCGTACACGGCGATACCGCTGAGGGCCAGCAGCAGGAGCACGCCCACCTGGGGGTCGGCGAGCTGCAACTTCGTCTGGTGACCGAACAGGCTGACGGTGCCGTCCTTGCCGTTGCTGAAGTCGCCACCCAGCGGGATGACCGCCCACACCACGAAGGCCGGTACGAACGACAGGTACGGCGCCAACTTGAACACGAACCGGTCGGCGCGCTCGGGGACGAGGTCTTCTTTGAAGAACAGCTTGATGCCGTCGGCCAGGGTCTGCAGGATGCCGAACGGGCCCGCCTTGTTCGGCCCGATGCGGTTCTGCATGCCGGCGACGACCTTGCGCTCGAACCACACCATGAGCATCGTGGCCACGAGGCCGACGACGAACACCAGCACCACCTTGATGAGCACGATGAGCACGTCGCCCAACGTGATGTCGCCGATGAGCAGCGGATCGAGGGCGAGCATCAGAGGTTCTCCACGCGCACGTCGGTGACCGCAGCCGTGCAGTCGATGAGTTCGCCGATGTTGGCGCCAGGCTGGTTGAACGGCACCCACACCGTGCCGCGCAGCACGCTGTGGTCGGGCTCGACCTGCAGCACGAGCGAGGCCTTCGGGCTGCTCACCTTCACCTCGGCGCCCGCCACCACACCGGCCCGCTCGAGGTCGAGCGGGTGCATGTGCAGTGCACTGCCGCGCGCCAGGTGCGCGAGCGACGGGCTGTTGGCGGTTCCCACAGCCCGATCGTAGAGCGTGCGGCTGACCACGAGCCGGAAGTCGTAGCTGTTGCGCTCGGGCACCGTGGCTTCGTCGTCGGGCAAGGCACCCGTGGTGGGCGGCGCCACGACGACACCGTCGTGGGCGGCGGCGAGCGCCGAGGGCGTGGCCTCGGCGAACGACTCGACCCCGGCGGCGATGGCGGCGGTGATGTCGTCGACCGAGCCGAAGCCGAGGTCGGCGCCGAGCGCCTGGGCGAGGCCCGCAGCGATCATCCAGTCGGGACGGCTGGTGCCTGCCGGGGTGACCTTCTGGGCCAGCGTGGTGACCCGGCCTTCGAGGTTGGTGGTGGTACCGGCCTTCTCGGCGTAGGCACTGGCGGCCAGCACCACATCGGCCTGCTGCGAGCTGGCCGACAAGAAGGTGTCGACGGCGATGACCCGGCGGGCACCGGCGAGTGCCCGGCGGGCCAGGTCGGTGTCGGGGAAGTCGGCCAGCGGGTCGGCGCCGAGCAGTACGAGGCACTCGATCTGCCCGGCGGCTGCGGCCTGCAGCGCACGGCGCGTGTCGAGCCCACCGTCGGCGGCGTCGAAGCCCAACATGAGCGCGCCCACGGTGTTGCCACGGCGCACCGCCGGCAGGACCGTCGCCGCCGGAGCGGCGGCCAGGACGGAGCGCAGCGCGGCCACGGTGGCGGCCGAGGTCTCGGCCAGGTTGGCCCGACCGGCGACGACCACCACAGGGCCGCGGCCCAACTGTGCGGCGACTGCCGGATCGGCGAGGGTGGATGCCACGACCGAGGCCTGCGTGCCGGGCTCGTAGACCACGCTCTTCCATGCGTAGCGGCTCATCCCGCTGGTCTTCGGGGCGAACTCGATGATGCGGCTGCGCTTGTTCTCGGCTGCATCGCGCAGACGGAGGTACAGCACCGGGAGCTCTTCTTTGAGATCGGGCGAGAGCAGCACGATGGTGGCCGCCGATGCCGCCTCGTCGATGGTGGCGCGAGGCATGCCCAGCACTGCGGCGGGCAGGCCGTCGCCCATCTGTGCGTAGACGTTGGGCGTGCCGATGACATCGCGTGCGAGGCGGGCCCAGGCGAAGGCGTCCTCGTTGCTGCCGCGGGCGCCACCGATGACCGCGATGCTCGACGCACCCGACGCTTCCTTGGCGTCGGTGATGAGCCGGGCGGCGGCAGCCAGAGCGGCGTTCCAACTGGTGGAGGCCAGGCCGTCGGCCGTGCGCACCAACGGGGTGGCGAGGCGGGCGTCGCTGTTGATGGCCTCGAAGTCGAACCGGCCGCGGTCGCACAGCCAGCCCCAGTTCACCGGGTCGCTGTCGACACCGAGCGTGCGGACGACCTCGTCGCGGCTCGACTGCACCACGACGCGGCAGCCGACGGCGCACGAGGTGCAGGTGCTCTCGGCCTGGTCGAGGTCCCACGGGCGGGCCTTGAATCGGTAGGGCTTGGCGGTGAGGGCGCCGACGGGGCAGATCTGCACCGTGTTGCCGCTGAAGTAGCTGGCGAACGGCTCGTCGGGGAACGTGTTCACCTGGGTGTTGTTGCCCCGGCTGACGAAGTGGATGAGCGCGTCGCCCGCCACCTCATCGGCGAAGCGGGTGCAGCGGTCGCACAGGATGCAGCGCTCGCGGTCGAGGTACACCAGGTCGCTGATGGGGATCGGCTTTTCGTAGTGCCGCTTCTCTTCCACGAACCGGCTCTCGCCCGGGCCGTAGGCCAGCGTCTGGTCCTGCAGCGGGCACTCGCAGCCCTTGTCGCATACGGGGCAGTCGAGCGGGTGGTTGGCGAGCAGCAGTTCGAGCACGCCCTCCTGCATCCGCTTCACCGTGGGCGATGCGGTGTCGATCTTCATGTCGGGCGCGACGGTGACCATGCACGACGGGGTGATGGCCGGCCCACGACCCGAATCGACCTCGACGAGGCACATGCGGCACATGCCGACCGGCTTCATCCGCTCGTGGTAGCAGAAGCGCGGGATGTACTCGCCGTGGCGCTCGGCGGCCGTGATGATGAGTTCGCCCTTGCGCGCTGTGATGGGCGTGCCGTTCAGCGTGACGCTGACCGCGTTCGGATCGGGCGGCGGCGCATCGGCTTCGGTGCCTGCGGGCTCTGTCGTGGTCACTGTCCGCCTCCGGCCGCCGATGCGGCGATCACGGGAATGCTGATGCGCTTGACGATCTTCGCCTCGAACTCGTCGCGGAACAGCGTGAGTGCCGAGTGCACCGGGGCGAACGCCGACGGGCCGACGAAGCAGATGGTGGTCATCTTGTACGGGAACGGCACGGCCTCGAGGCCGAGGCGCTCGCTGGCCGCGTGCGGGAAGCTTCCGGGGCAGATGCTCTCGCCCACCTCGAGCAACTGATCGAGATCGGCCTGCGTGCCCTTGCCCGCGACGATGCGGCTGAGGATGCGCTCGAGCCAGGTGCCACCCTCGCGGCACGGCACGCACTTGCCGCACGACTCGTGGGCGTAGAACCGGGTGAGGGTGAGCGCCGCAGCGGGGATGTCGGTGGTGTGGTCCATCACCATGATGGCGCCCGAACCGAGCATCGAACCTGCGGCGCCGACGAGGCGACCCTCGAACGGCAGATCGAGCTGATCGGGCAGGAACCACGGGGCCGAACCACCGCCCGGCACGAACGCCTTCAGTTCGTTGCCGTTGCGGATGCCACCGCAGAACTCGTCGCCGTAGAGCAGGTCGCGGAACGTGGTGGTGCCGTTCACGATCTCGTACACACCGGGCCGGTTCACATGCCCCGAGACGGCCACCATGCGCGTACCGGGCGACGTGGCGGTGCCGATGGCGGTGTAGGCCTCGGCTCCGTTGCGCAGCAGCCACGGCAGGTTGGCCAGGGTCTCGACGTTGTTGACGATGGTGGGCTGGCCGTACAGGCCGATGGCGGCCGGGAAGTACGGCGGCTTCAGGCGCGGCATGCCGCGGTTGCCCTCGAGCGACTCGATGAGCGCCGTCTCTTCACCCACCACATAGGCGCCCGCACCCCAGTGCAGGACGATGTCGATGGAGAAGTCGGTGCCGAGGATGTTCGTGCCCACGTACCCGGCGGCATAGGCCTCGTTCAACGCAGCGGCCACACGCTCTTGGGCCAGGGCCATCTCGCCGCGGATGTACAAGAAGCACTGCGACAGGCCGGCTGCATAGCAGGCGATGAGGCAGCCCTCGATGAGTTGGTGCGGATCGCGCTCCATGAGCAGGCGGTCCTTGTAGGTGCCCGGCTCGCTCTCGTCGCCGTTCACGACCAGGTAGCGCGGGAACTTGCCCTGCGGGGTGAGGCCCCACTTCACACCGGCCGGGAAACCGGCGCCGCCGCGGCCGAGCACCGTGGCGTTCTTCACCTCGTCGTGCACCGCCTGCGGAGCCCGGCCGAGCGCGGCGCGCAGACCGGCGTAGCCGTCGGTGGCGAGGTAGCGCTCGAGCGTGTACGAGTCGTCGTACTGGAAACGCGACGTGACGATCTGCGGGCGATCGCCTGCGATGTAGCCCGGCGCGTGCGGGATGGGAGTGCCCTGCAGACTGCTCACTTGCTGCCCTCCTCGGCGACGGCCAGCCACGACGGCGGCGCAGTGGCCTCTTCGGGCGGCACCGCACCCACGCCCCGGTCGGCCGGGATGTGCTGGCGCACACGCGCCACGGTGCCGTGCGGCGGGATCTCGTCGACCAGGTTGCCAGCGCGCAGGTCGGCGACCAGTTGGTCGAAGTCGGCGGTGGTGACCCGGTAGCGGTGGCGGTAGTTCACCTGCAGGGTGGGCGCCTCGGTGCAGGCCGCCTGACACTCGGCATGCTCGAGGGTGATGAGCCCGTCGGGTGTGGTGCCACCGGCCTTGATGCCGAGCGTGTGCTCGGCATGGTGCATCAGGTCGTCGGCGCCCATCAGCGCGCAACTCATCGTCTGGCAGATGTTGATGAGATAGGTGCCGACCGGCTCCATCTTGAACATCTCGTAGAACGTGCAGGTGCCCAGCACCTCGGCGGCGGTGGCGCCCACCAGTTCGGCGATGTGCTTGATGGCGTCGTCGGTGATGTGGCCGTCCTGCTCCTGGGCGAGGTGCAGCAACGGGATGGTGGCCGAGCGGGCCCGGGGGTAGCGCCCGATGATCTCCTTGGCCAACTGCACGTTGGCATCCGACAGACGGCTCATCGGTCCACCTCTCCGAGCACGGGATCGACGCTCGAGATGACGGCCACGGCGTCGGCGACGAGGCCGCCGCGCATCATGTGCGGCAGGCACTGGATGTTGACGAACGATGGGGCCCGCACGTGCATGCGGTAGGGCGTGGGCGAGCCGTCGCTCGCGATGTAGCAGCCGATCTCGCCACGCGGGCTCTCGATGGCCACGTACACCTCGCCCTCGGGCACGCGGAAGCCCTCGGTGAAGATCTTGAAGTGATGGATGAGCGCTTCCATCGACTCGTCGATGCGTGCCCGCGGCGGCGGGGTGACCTTCTTGTTCTGGATGCGGTAGTCGCCGCCCGGCATGCGGTCGAGGATCTGGCGCACCAACTTCATGCTCTCGCGGATCTCGTTGAGGCGGATGGCGTAGCGGTCGAAGGCGTCGCCGTACGAGCCGACGATGACGTCGAAGTCGAGCTCCGGGTAGCGCAGGTAGGGCTGGTCGCGGC
>JBEICS010000038.1:0-9592 GCA_040383925.1 Acidimicrobiaceae bacterium
AGAACCGCTGACCGGGACCGACGCACATGGACTTCGGAGTCGTCCTTCAAACCACCCCGCCGTCGGCGCGCGTGATCGATCTCGCCAAGCGGGCCGAGACGTACGGGTTCACCTACGTGTGGACCTTCGACAGCCACATCCTGTGGCAGGAGCCGTACGTCATCTACAGCCAGATCCTGGCCGAGACGCGCAACGTCGTCGTCGGCCCGATGGTCACCAACCCGGCCACCCGCGACTGGACGGTGACGGCCAGCCTGTACGCCACGCTGAACGAGATGTACGGCAACCGCACCGTGTGCGGCATCGGCCGCGGCGACTCGGCGGTGCGCCTCACCAACGGCGCACCCACCACCCTCGCCACCCTGCGCGAGAGCATCCACGTCATCCGCGAGATGGCCAATGGGCGCAGCGTGCCGTACAAGGGGGCCGACATCAGGCTGCCCTGGGCGTCGAAGAGCGAGCTCGAGGTGTGGGTCGCGGCCTATGGGCCGAAGGCGCTCGCCCTCACCGGCGAGGTGGCCGACGGGTTCATCCTGCAGCTCGCCGACCTGTCGATCGCCGAGTGGACCATCGCCGCCGTGCGCGAGGCAGCAGCCGCCGCCGGACGCGACCCCGATGACGTCACCATCTGCGTGGCGGCCCCGGCCTACGTCACCGACGGCACCGACGAGGGACTCGCCCACGGGCGCGAGCAGTGCCGGTGGTTCGGCGGCATGGTGGGCAACCACGTGGCCGACATCGTCAGCCGCTACGGCGACTCGGCGCCCGTGCCGAAGGCGCTCACCGACTACATCAAGGGCCGCCAGGGGTACGACTACAACGAGCACGGTCAGGCCGGCAACAGCCACACCACGTTCGTGCCCGACGAGATCGTCGACCGGTTCTGCATCATCGGCCCGCCCGAGGTGCACATCGAGCGGATGCGTCAGCTGAAGGACCTCGGTGTCGACCAGTTCAGCATCTACCTGCAGCATGACGACAAGGACCACACGCTCGCCGCCTACGGCGAAAAGGTGATGCCCGCCATCGCCGACCACGTGAGGGCCAAGGCGTGACACATCGTTTCCGGATCACAGACGCCCAGCACCACAAAAGGGGAACATCATGACGACCGTCGATGCACCATCGATCCCGGTGATTGACATCTCTCCGTACCTATCGGGTGATCCGGAGGGTGCACTCGACGTCGCCCGCCAGATCGACGACGCCTGCCGATCCGTCGGCTTCCTGGTCGTCACGGGGCACGGTATCGACAGGACCTTCATCGAACAGGTTCGGGCGGTCACCATGGAGTACTTCGGCCTCTCGGCCAAGCAGAAGCTCGCCTACAAGATGCCGCCGGACCGCTACCGCGGGTACACCTCGCCCGGTACAGAGTCGCTCGCCGCGAGCTACGGGCAGGAGTCGCCGCCCGATCTGAAGGAATCGTTCTCCATCGGTCCGGTCGATGTGCCCGACGACGAGTACCACTCGTGGGAGCGTGCGGGCGCGTTCTTCGCCCCGAACCAGTGGCCGGCCGAGGTGCCGGCGATGCGCGAGCTGTGGACGAGCTACTACGCCGAGATGGAGTTGCTCGCCACCCGCCTCATGCGGCTGTTCGCACTGGCGCTCGGTCTCGACGAGCATTTCTTCGACCCCAAGGTCGACAAGCACATCACGAACATGAGCGCCATCCACTACCCGCCGCTTGCCGAGGCGCCCAAGCCCGGCCAGCTTCGCGGCGGCGCGCACACCGACTTCGGGAGCCTCACGATCGTCCAGCGCGACAAGGCACCCGGGGGCCTGCAGGTCCTCATGGACGGCACGTGGGTCAGCGCTCCCTACGTCGAGGATTCCTTCGTCATCAACATCGGTGACCTCATGGCCGAGTGGACCAACGACCGTTGGGTCTCGACCATCCACCAGGTGGGCCTGCCGGACCGCGTCGAGGATGCGATGTCCGACCGTCTGTCGCTCATCTTCTTCCACCAGCCGAACTACGACGCAGCGATCGAGGTCATCAGTAGTTGCTGCAGCGACGAGAATCCTGCCAAGTACGAGCCGACGACGTCGGGCGCCCACATCGCTCGAAAGATCGCAGCCATGCGCAGCCCGGAGCTCGGCCAGTGATTCACGAGGAGAGCGTCTACGACATGCAGGTGGGTAAGGGCGGGTTGCTCGTCCAGGCGTACGCCGACGAGGGGCTCGCAATCCTCGAGCGCGTGCTCGGCAAGCTGGTCGCCTTCTGGTCGGTCGACACCGGTGGCGACATCGACCAGCTGATCCAGGTCTGGGAGTTCAAGAACGACAACGACCGTCGCAAGCGACGTGAGGCGCTCTGGAAGGACAAGGAGTGGGTCGATTTTGCCGGCCGCTACGGCTACCTGATCACGAAGCGCTCGATGCGGATCCTCCTGCCGGTGCCGTTCTCTCCACACTCATGACCCTGCCCGACACCGAAACGGCGGCATCGCCCGCCGCTGCTGCTTCATCGTCTGCGACCGATGCGACCCGTGCCCGCGTCAGGCGGGCGGTACCGGTGGTCGTCGTCATTGCCGCCCTGGCGATGGGCTGGGAGCTGTACAAGCTCCTCGGTCAGTGGTGCGACGACACGATTCCGCTGCTCGGATGGTCGTTCCCGGTACCGACCGACGACACCACGATGCCGCACCTCTGGTCGATCGTGGCGGCGCTCGGCGAACCCGTTCAGACCTCGGGCAGCACGCAGGCCCTGTGGCGCCAACTGCTCGATGCGGCCATCTTCACGTCCCGCGAAGCTGCGATCGGTCTGGTCATCGGCACGATCGTGGGGATCTGCCTCGCGTTCGCGTTCGAGGTCGTGCCGCTGCTCGGCAAGGCCCTCGTGCCGTGGATCCTCGTCAGCCAGACCATCCCGTTCGTGGCCACCGCCCCGATGGTGGTCATCTGGGGTGGCCGTCGCGGCTGGCCGGCCTGGGTCTCCGTGTCGATCATCGCCGCTTACCTCGTGTTCTTCCCGGTGGTGGTGAACGTGCGACGTGGCCTCGCCTCGGCCGATGCGGGCCGGCTGGAACTGATGCGCTCATATGCGGCGAGTCGAACGAGCACGCTGTTCCGCCTCAAGGTGCCGGTGGCGTTGCCGTATCTGTTCACCGGGCTGCGGCTCGCTGCCACAGCGGCCGTCGTCGGCGCCATCGTCGGTGAGTTGCCGTCCGGCCAGCGTGATGGCGTCGGCCGCCTGCTGCTCACGTTCACATCGTTCTACGACCTCGAACCGGAGCGTCTGTTTGCGGCGGTCGGCTCGGCCGCCCTGCTCGGCCTGTGCTTCGTGGGGATCGTCGTTGCAGCGGAGCGGCTCGTGCTGGGCCCCCGCCGGAAGGAGTTGCCATGACCATGTCAGAGACACCGCCGACGGCGGACGCCGATGCGACCACGGTCGCGGCCCGCATGACGGGCGTCGGCGTCGTGTTCGGAGCGTCGAAGGCGGGTTCGGTCACGGCACTCGAGTCGATCGATCTCGACATCGAGCGCGGTGCGTTCGTCTCACTGATCGGCCCCTCGGGCTGCGGCAAGAGCACGCTGCTGCGGGTGATGGCCGATCTGGTCGCTCCATCGTCCGGGACGGTCGAGGTGCTCGGAGACACACCAACGAAGGCCCGAGAAAATCGTAGCTACGGGTTCGCTTTCCAGCAGTCGACGTTGTTCGAGTGGCGCACGGTCAGCAAGAACGTCGAGTTGCCGCTCAGCCTTGCCGGTGTGCCCAAGGCCGAGCGTGCCGAGATCGCAACCCGGATGCTGAAACTCGTCAAGCTCGAGGAGTTCGCCGGCCATCGGCCCTCGCAGTTGTCGGGGGGAATGCAACAGCGAGTGGCCATCGCTCGTGCGCTTTCGTTCCAGCCGCAGCTCCTCCTCATGGACGAGCCCTTCGGGGCGCTCGACGAGATCGCTCGCGAGCACCTCCAGAACGAGCTGCTCCGGATCTGGCGCGAGACGGGGACCACGATCGTGTTCGTGACCCACTCGATCGCCGAGGCCGTCTTCCTCTCGACGAAGGTGGTCGTGATGACGCCCCGTCCCGGCCGCATCCACCGGATCATCGACATCCCGTTGGGCCGTCAGCGCGACATCTCTACCCGTGAGTCCCCCGAGTTCTTCGCCAAGGTGACCGAGGTGCGCGAGGCGCTGCATTCGGAAGGCGTCCTCTAGATGCCGGCCCTGCGCGCGCTGTTCTGGCCGCTCATCGCCGGCGTGGTGATCCTCGGCGGCTGGGAGATCTGGGTGAACGTCGCCGACGTCGAGCAGTTCCTCCTGCCTGCGCCGTCCGCCATCGCTCGTGCGTTGCAAGAGAACTTCAGCACCGTGGCCGAGGCCGCTCGTGCCACGTTCAAGTCCGCCCTGTACGGGCTGCTCCTCGGAGGCTCGGCGGGGTTTCTGGTCGCGCTGTTCAGCAGCAGGTTCCGTCGCCTCGGTGACGGGTTGACCCCTCTCGCCATCGTCCTGGCCTCCACGCCGATCGTGGTGCTGGCGCCGATCGCCAACATCTGGTTCGGGATCACGAGCGCTGCGGCCAAGATCGTCGTGGTGGCCGTGGTCACGTTCTTCCCCGTGTTCGTCAATGCGGCACGGGGGCTCGATTCGGTGTCGTCGTCGGACATCGAACTGATGCGTTCCTACGGTGCGAGCCGGATGACGATCCTGCTGCGCGTTCGCATCCCGACCTCGTTGCCGATGCTGTTCGTCGGTCTGAAGATCGCAGCGTCGCTGGCGATGATCACCACCATCGTGTCCGAGTATTTCGGCGGTTCACGCCGAACGCTCGGCGTCTACATCACCCAGGCGGCCTCGGTCGTTCGTTTCGACGATGCGTGGGCCGGCATCGTCGCCGCGTGCGTGTTGGCCCTCATGCTCTACGGAGGTGTCCAGTTGCTCGAGCGGCTGGTCGCCCCGTGGTACACCCGTCGGGCTCAATGACGAGTCGGCGTTCAACGACACATCACGGATATCCACAACCAAGGTCACCTACAACAAGGGGGAATGCAATGAAGATCCAAGAAGGGAAGCGCCTCAGGCGCTGGGCGATGGTGGCGGTGCTGCCGTTGATGGCGCTGGCCGCATGTGGCGACGACGACAGCGGTTCGTCGAGCGACAGCAGCGCAGCGGCCTCGAGCGACCCGGCGGCACCTTCGGGTGAGCTCACTCCGGTGAAGCTGCAGCTGCAGTGGTTCGCTCAGTCGCAGTTCGCCGGCTACTACGCAGCTGTCGAGAAGGGCTTTTACGAGGCGGCGGGCCTCGATGTGACGATCCTCGAAGGTGCGGTCGACATCGTGCCTCAGCAGGTTCTCGGATCGGGTCAGGCCGAGTTCGCCATCTCCTGGGTGCCGAAGTCGCTCGCTTCGCGCGAGGAGGGCATCGCGATCACCAACATCGGGCAGGTCTTACAGCGCAGTGGCACGCTGCAGGTCTCGTGGAAGGAAGACGGCATCACGACGTCTGCCGATCTCGCGGGAACCAAGGTGGGCAACTGGGGCTTCGGCAATGAGTTCGAACTGCTCGCGGGTGTTCGCTCCGCTGGCCTCGATCCCGACGCCGACGTCGAACTCGTCCAGCAGAACTTCGACATGCAGGCGTTGCTCGGCCGGGAGATCGATTCCGCTCAGGCCATGATCTACAACGAGTTCGGGATCCTGCTCCAGACGGAGAACCCCGACACGGGTGACCTCTACACCGAGGATCTGTTCAACATCATCAACTGGAACGACGAAGGCACTGCGATGTTGCAGGACGCCATCTGGGCTCAGACCGAATGGCTGGCAGACCCGGCCAACGAGGCCACCGCCATTGCGTTCCTGAAGGGCTCCCTCCAGGGCTGGGCGTACTGCCGTGACAACGTGGACGAGTGTGCGGACATCGTCGTCAAGAGCGGCTCCGCGCTCAACAAGGTGCACATGCAGTACATGATGAACGAGATCAACGCGCTCATCTGGCCATCGCCAGATGGTGCCGGTGTCATGACGAAGGATGCATGGGACCAGACCATCGCCATCGCCAAGGACAGCGGCCTCATCAAGGCCGATCCCGATGCGGCGGCGTACACCAACGACCTCGTGAACAAGGCGATCGCCGAGCTCGAGGCAGAGGGTGTCGACGTGAAGGGCAGCAGCTACACGAAGCCGGCATTCGACCTCAAGGCGGCAATGGGAGGCTGAGCCTCCTGCCGACTCGATGGTCGACCCCGACATCGTGGTACCGGGTGACGGGCGGGTCGCTTCGGCGGCCCGCCCTTTCCGCGTTCCCGCATCCGCATGGGCGCCGCCGATGTTCGTGCTCCTGTGGAGCACCGGCTTCGTCGTCGCCCGCTACGGCACGAACGATGCGGGGCCGTTCACGTTCCTCGGCATCAGGCTCACGATCGCCGCTGCCGTGCTGGCGATCGCCGCCCTTGCCTCCGGTGCGCCGCGTCCGACCCGCATGCAGGTGCGTTGGTCGATGGTCACGGGCACCCTCATGCACGCCGTCTACCTCGGCGGCGTGTTCGTCGCGATCGACAACGGCATGCCGTCCGGCGTCGGTGCGCTCATCGCCGGCCTCCACCCGGTCATCACCTCGCTGCTCGGTGGACGCGTGCTGGGCGAACGGCTCCGCCGCGTGCAGTGGGTCGGGGTCGGCCTCGGCTTCTCCGGTGTGGTGGCCGTCGTCGTCGACCGACTGCTCGCCCACTCGTCGGGCATCACCACATGGCCGCTGCTCGCATCGGCGCTCAGCACGCTCGGCATGTCCGCAGGCACGCTCATCCAGCGCAAGCACTGTGCCACCGTGCCGCTGCTGTGGGGCACCGTCGTGCAGTACACGGCGTCGGCCGCAGTGCTGCTGGTGCTGGCCGGCTCGGTCGAGCGGTTCGACATCACGTTCACCACCCAGACGGTGTTCGCGCTGGCATGGGCGATCGTCGTGCTGTCGATCGCCGCCGTGCTCATCATGCTGTGGCTGCTGCAGCGCCAGGCCGCTGCGAAGGTGAGCAGCCTGTTCTTCCTCACCCCGGCGCTCAGCGCGCTGGAGGGTGCACTGCTGTTCGGCGAGCGGCTCGGGCCGTTGGCCGTGGTGGGGCTGGTGGTGGGCCTGATGGGCGTCGCCCTGGTCACCCGCCCCGGGCCCCGCTCGGCCCGCTGACCCGACCTGGGCACCGATCTTGTTCGGGTTTCGGTCGTAGACGACGGAAAGTCGAACAAGATCGCCGGTTCGGCGTCAGGCCAGCAGGCCGCGGACGATGTCGACACCGAACGACGGCATGCCCGGGGCGTCGGCCATGCGTTCGAGTTCGGCGCGCAGCAGCGCCTGCCGGGCGTCGTCGAAGCGCTTGAACTGCAGCAGGTCGCCCACGAGGCGGATGACGAGGCCGGCGTTCACCGGCATCAACTCGATCACCTCGTCGACGAACACCCGGTAGCCCTGGCCCGAGGGATGGTGGAAGACGCTGCGGTTGCGGGTGGCGAAGGGGAACCACACGCCCATCACCCGACTGCGGTCGGTGCGGTCGTAGAGGGGGCCGTGGGCAAGCGCGGCCACCCGGTCGATGGTGTCGGCCCGGCGGGCACCCGACTGGGCGCGCAGCCATCGGTCGACCAGCTTCGGAGCGCCTTCCCAGCGGCGGTAGGTGCGCTCGATGACCGCCTCGGCCTCGAGGGTGTCGACGTGCAGCAGTTGGCCGAGTGCTCGGACTGCGCGGGTGTGGTCGGGGGCGTCGAGCTGGGCGAGCGCCGTGGCGACGGCCTCGTCGGAGCGGGTGGCGAGCAGCAGACCGAGAACGGGGTCGACGAGGGTGCGCCGGGCGATGTCGGCCGGTGCGGTGCCGTGGGGCGCCGGGTCGGCGGTGGCGTGCAGCAGCGCGAGCAGGGGGTCGTGTAGCGCGGCGCCCAGGCGGGTGCGCAGGAAGTCGAGGCCGGCCGCCACGCCGTCGACGTCGATGCGCGGTTCGCGGTCGCCGAGCATGAACTCGTCGGGCACGGCCAGCAGTTGGGCCAGCAGCAGCGGGTCGTCGGCGCCATCGCGCAGCACGGCCGCCAGGGCGCCGGCGACGAGCGCGACCTGCGCTTCGGCATCGGCTTCTCGCCCGGCGCGGTGGGCGTCGATGGCGCGGATCATCAGTGTCTCGCCCGCCCACCAGCGGGTGTAGGCGTCGTCGTCGTGCAGCAACAGCGCGGCCAAGGCATCGTCGCCGAGATCTACCGCCACGTCGACGGGGGCCGAGTAGCCGCGCAGCGGTGCCACGGCCGCCGCGACCGTGTCGAAGGAGAAACGCTGCACGCGGTCGCTGAGAACAACGGTGTGTTCACCGAGCGATGTGCCGTCGGCGGCCCGCAGACCGATGTGCAGCGGCATGGCCACCGGAGGTTCGTCGACGAGGGTGTCGGTGCGGCGAACGTGCACCTCGGTGCGGCCGGCATCGCCCGACACCGACGCTGCCACCGACACTGCCAGGGCCGGTCGGCCGCGCAGGGTGAACCAGCGGGCGACTCCGTCGATGTCGGCGGCCTGGTCGGGCGACAGTTCCTTGGCTACCGCGACGAAATCGTCGACGCCGGCCGCGTCGAGGTCGAAGCGGCGCAGGAACTCGGCGAACGTGGCGGCCCAGCGCGCCGGGCCCAGCAGCGTGCGCAGCATGCCGAACACCTCGGCGCCCTTCAGGTAGGTGGTGCGCGTGTAGAGCTGATGCGGGTCGTCGACCTCGCCGCGCACCACGGGCGCGCCGATGGTGATCTCCTCGGGGAACTGCAGGCGGCGCAGGTCGAGCACGTCCATCACCCGGGCAGCCGGGCCGAACAGGTGGCGGCGCACATCGTTCTGCGCCGTCAGCACCGTCAGTCCCTCCTTCAACGCCAATTGCCCCCACGTGCGCACGGTCACGCGGTTGCCGCGGGTGTGGTGGCCGTATTCGTGGGCGATGTTGGCGGCGATGAGCAGCAGGTCGTCGTCGACCCAGCCGCGGGTGTCGACCACCAGGATCGACGCGTCGAAGAACATCAGGCCCTGGTACTCGGTGGCGTCGGGATAGCCCGGAATGGCCACGAAGGTGAGCACGTCGAGATCGTGCTCGAGCCCGCCGTGCGCCGCGTCGTACGCCATCACCTCGGCCATCATCCCGAGACCGAACTCGGCGCCGTCGATCTGTTCGGGCAACGCGGCGATGCGGAGTTCGATGGTGCGTCCGGAGGCAGTGGTGTAGGGGACCGAGCGGATGTCGAGGTCGCCCGCCACGAAGGCGAACAGGTAGCTGGGCTTGGCGACCGGGTCGTCGAAGCGGGCCCAGATGCGGCCGTCGGCCAGTACACCCTGTTCGACGAGGTGACCGTTGGCCAGCAGGGTGCGATAGGCGGCGGGTTGGGCGACCAGGGTGACGTCGAACGTGGCCCGGTTGGCGGGCTGGTCGATCGACCAGGTGATGCGGCGGAAACCCTGCGGCTCGCACGTGGTGCTGATCAACCGGTCGCGGGCGGTGACGCCGTTGTCGTTGGCGCCACCGGGCTTCACGGTGACGATGGTGCGCACGGTGCAGCGCTCGGCGCGGCCGGGCTGGATGGTGAGCGTGCGGTCGGTGAGCTCGTAGCCGGTGGGGCCGAGTACGACGCCGTCGAGCGCC
>JBEICS010000039.1:0-9568 GCA_040383925.1 Acidimicrobiaceae bacterium
GAGGTGCGCTACGACGGGGGCGACCCGAACAACGAACTCGACGGTGAGCCGGTGTTCATCGGGGTGCAACGGGCCTGACCGGGGCGCCGCCACGGTGGCCGCCCGAACGCGAACAGCGCGCTGGCCCGGTAGCATCCCCCGGTCAGATCGACCGACGGAGGTCACCCTGGTCATGGCTACCGTGAAGAAGTCCGCTCCGAAGCAGCCCGCCCCGGCGAAGAAGGCTGCTGCGGCCCCCGCCAAGAAGGCTGCTCCGGCACCCGCCAAGAAGGCTGCTCCGGCACCCGCGAAGAAGGCGGCCCCGGCGAAGAAGGCCGCTCCCGCCCCGGCGAAGAAGGCCGCTCCGGCACCCGCGAAGAAGGCGGCCCCGGCGAAGAAGGCCGCTCCCGCCCCGGCGAAGAAGGCCGCTCCGGCGCCGGCGAAGAAGGCTGCTCCGGCACCCGCGAAGAAGGCGGCCCCGGCGAAGAAGGCTGCTGCGGCCCCGACTCCGGCGCAGAAGGCTGCTCCGGCGCCTGCTCCGGCGCCGGCGAAGAAGGCTGCTCCGGCACCCGCGAAGAAGGCGCCTGCGAAGGCCGCCGAGCCCACCACGGTCGCCCTGCCCCCGGTGCGTGGCGTCACCAAAGACGGTGTGGCCTACACCAAGGACTTCGACGCGAAGTTCCTCACGATGATGCGGGCTCGCCTGCTCGAGGAGCGTGTCGAACTCACCGGTCAGGCCACTCGCCTCGAGGACGAGGCCAACGCGCTCATCGCCGAGGCCGAGATGGGCGATGTGCAGTTCGACGACGAAGGCGGCGAAGGCGACACCATGGTGGTCGAGCGCGAGCGCGACCTCGCGTTGTCGGCCCAGGCCCGCCAGACCGTGGCCGACATCGATACCGCACTGGCCCGCCTGCAGCAGGGCACCTACGGCTACTCGATCATCTCCGGCAAGCCCATCCCGCGCGAGCGTCTCGATGCCATCCCGTGGGCCGATGTGCTCGTGCAGGAGAAGGCCGGCGGCCTCGGCCGCCGCTGACCCGGTGGAACCCGACCACATCGAACCCGAGGCCGAACCCGGCGTCGAGTCTGGCGTCGAGCCCGGCGTCGAGCCCGACCAGGCACCGACGCCGACACGTCGCGCCCGGCGGGTCTCGGGGCTCAGCCTGGCCATCGCAGCCGTCATCGTCGTGCTCGACCAGATCACCAAGCACTGGGCGGTGAACGCCCTGGCCGATGGCGCCGAGCGACACGTCGTGTGGACCCTGCAGTGGAACCTCACCTTCAACCGCGGGATGGCGTTCTCACGTGGCGAGGGGTGGGGTCCTGTCATCGGCGTGCTCGCCTTCGTCGTGGTGTTGGTACTGGCCTCGACGAGCGCTCGCCTGGGCACGCGTCTGGCCGAGGTAGCTGCCGGGCTGCTCATCGGGGGTGCGGTGGGGAACCTCGTCGATCGACTCTTCCGTGGCGACGCGTGGATGCGGGGCGCGGTGGTCGACTTCATCGATGTGCAGTGGTGGCCCATCTTCAACATCGCCGACATCGGAGTCACCGTCGGTGCGGTGCTCTTCGCCGTTGCTGCGCTGCGCGCCCCGGTGGCGCCTCAGGGCGGCGCGGCATGATCGACGAGGTCGTACCCGCCGCGCTCGACGGTGAACGCCTCGACCGGGTGGTGGCCATCGTCACCGGTGCCAGCCGGGCCGATGCAGCCGTGCTCGTCGCCGCGGGCGGTGCCGAGGTGGATGGCGCCGTCGTCATCAGTGGCAAGCTGCGCCTGCGCGACGGCCAGGTGCTGCGCGTCGATCCGGCGAAGTTGCCCCAGATCGCGGCCCCGGCGGCTGATGCCGGGGTGACGTTCAGCGTCGTGTACGCCGACGACGACGTCGTGGTCGTCGACAAGCCGGCCGGTCTGGTGGTGCACCCCGGTGCCGGCAACCCCACCGGCACCCTGGTGAACGGATTGCTGGCGAGGTTCCCCGAGATCGCCACCGTGGGCGACTGGCAACGGCCGGGCATCGTGCACCGCCTCGACGTGGGCACCTCGGGCCTGATGGTGGTGGCACGCAGCGAGCCGGCGTACGAACTGCTGGTGGCGGCGCTGTCGGCGCGCGAGGTGGAACGCACCTATCGCACCCTGGTGTGGGGTGTGCCGGCGAGCTCGGTCGGGGTCATCGATGCACCCATCGGCCGCGACCATCGCGACCCCATGCGCATGGCAGTGGTGGCCGACGGCAAGGTGGCCCGTACCCGCTACCGGGTGCTGCGTACGTACCGCGACCCGAACGACGTGGCCGAGGTGCGATGCCGCCTCGAGACCGGTCGAACCCACCAGATCAGGGTGCACCTCACCGCCATCGGTCACCCGGTGGTGGGCGACACCGTCTACGGGGGTGCCCGGGTGGGCATCGACGTTGCGCGCCCGATGCTGCATGCCGAGGCTCTGGCCTTCCGTCACCCGCTGCGCGACCAACTGCTCAGCTTCGAGTCGGCACTGCCCGCCGACATGGTGGCTGTCATCGCTGCGCTCGGCGAGGCAACCGCCGTCACCGACGACTGAGAAGGGTCAGCGCGGCGCCGGTTGGCGGTCGGGCCAGGGGGCCTGACCCTTGGCCACATCAGCGACATCGGCGAGGGTGAACCCGTCGAGCAACTGGCGCATGTGCTCGCCCGCCAACTTCCACACGGCGTAGAGCACGCACTGGCCCTCGTGGTCGCACGACCCGTCCTGGTGCGGTTCGCCGAAGTCACCGAGGGTGATGGGGCCGTCGACAGCGGCGAGCACCTCGCTGAGGCGGATCTCGTCGGGCGGCCGGGCCAGTACGTAGCCGCCACCCACACCACGCTTGGAACGCACCAGGCCGGCGCCCTTCAACGACAGCAGGATCTGCTCGAGATATGGCTGAGGGATGGCCGTGCGCTCGGCGATGTCGCGCACACTGGTAGGGCCCGGTTCGGCTCCGTGCAGCGTCAACGACAGCAGCGCCCGACACGCATAGTCGCCCTTGCTCGACACTCGCACGTCGCCATCGTAGGGCCCAGCGCACCCTTCCGCCGCGGTTGGTGCGGTGGTGCCATCGGCCGGCCTGGTTGGTACATGCTCCCGGGGCGTGGTGGACTGGTGCCATCGTGATCGATCAGCCCGTCGTCCCCCGGTACAGCGGCGCCAACGTGCGCGGCATCGTGCCCGCCCTGTTGGGGCCGTCCGGCGCGTGCCCCGACTGGATCCCGGCGGCTGCCGCCGGCGCCCGCCAGGTGGTGTTGCTGGTGATCGACGGCCTGGGCTGGGAGCAACTCCAACAACGACTGCACCTGGCGCCCACGCTCGCAGCGATGTCGGGCGGGCCCATCACCACCGTCGCCCCCACCACGACGGCTACGGCGCTCACCTCCATCGCCACGGGCCTCACCCCGGGCGAGCACGGTCTGGTGGGCTACCGCATCGACGTCGGTGGCGATGTGCTGAACGTACTGCGTTGGCACACCGACGCCCACGCCGACGCTCGCCGCCTGCACGAGCCGGATCGTTTGCAGCCGTTCGCCCCGTTCCTCGGCGAGTCGGTGCCGGTGGTCAGCAGGGCCGAGCTCGAACGGACCGCCTTCACCGCCGCGCACCTGCGCGGCACGCGCCAGCGCGGCTGGCGAGTCGCCTCGAGCCTGCCTGTCATCGTCGGCGATCTGCTGCGCGACGGCGAACGGTTCGTGTACGCCTACTACGACGGGGTCGACAAGGTGGCGCACGAGCGTGGTTTCGGGCCCTACTTCGACGCCGAGGTGGTGGCAGCCGACCGGCTGGTGGCCGACACCCTGGCCGCGCTGCCCAGCGGTGCCGCGTTGCTGGTCACCGCCGACCATGGGCAGGTGCACGTGGGGGAGCGGACGGTGTTGCTCGCCGACGAGGTGGGTCGCTTGGTGCACCACCAGTCGGGCGAGGGTCGGTTCCGATGGTTGCACGCCCGACGCGGTGCCGCTGCCGATCTGCTCGCTGCGGCCCAGGCGGCGCACGGCGACGTCGCCTGGGTGGTGTCGCGTCAGCAGGTGCTCGACGAGGCCTGGTTCGGGCCGGTGGTCAGTCCGCCGGTGCAGGCCCGGCTGGGCGACGTGGCCCTGGTGGCCAGGGCCGACGTGAGTTTCCACGATCCGATCGACAGTGGCGCGTATCCGCTGGTGTGCCGTCACGGTTCGCTCACGAGCGCCGAGGTGTATGTTCCCCTGTTGGCGGCCTCGTCCTGAGCGACGGGGCCGATCGAGTTGTGAAGGACGCCATGACACTCCCGCCGAACACCGAGCAGACAACAGCCGTCGAACGAGGCGAACTCGTCGACGGCGAGCGGATCGCCCCCGACGAAGCCGTGCCCACCGAGACCGTCTCCGAGCCCGCCAAGGTGATGCGCATCGGGTCGATGGTGAAGCAGCTCCTCGAAGAGGTGCGCACGGCACCGCTCGACGAGGCGAGCCGCGAGCGGCTGGCCGAGATCTACGAGCGCTCCATCGTCGAACTCACCGAGGCGTTCTCGCCCGATCTGCAGGACGAACTGCGCAACCTCGCGCTGCCGTTCAAGGACGGCGAGGTGCCGTCCGAGGCCGAGCTGCGCATCGCCAAGGCCCAGCTCGTCGGTTGGCTGGAGGGGCTGTTCCACGGCATCCAGGCCACGCTGTTCGCTCAGCAGCTCGCCGCCCGCCAGCAGCTCGAGCAGATGCGTTCCCTGCCGCCGGGTGCGATTCAACCCGGTATGGCCGACGGGCAGTTGCCCGACCGTCCCGGCACCTATCTCTGACCATCACCCGCCGCGCCACCCCCTCGTGCCCGGTGCGAGTACCGGGTGAGAGCGTCGGGTGGGAGTGCCGGTCCGGCGCGGCTAGGGTCGCTCGAATCACATTCGTGTGATCTGCCCGCCCGGGCCGCTGCGGTGGCCCCCGACCGACGTCGAAAGGAGCCGATGTGGGCGACTCGTTCACCCACCTGCACGTGCACACCGAGTTCTCGATGCTCGATGGCGCGGCACGGCTCGACGAACTGGTGGCGAAGGCGGTCGGCGACGGCCAGCCCGCCATCGGCATCACCGACCACGGCAACATGTACGGCACGCTCGACTTCTACAAGGAGTGCCGGGCCCAGGGTGTGAAGCCCATCATCGGCACCGAGGCCTACATGGCCTACGAGCACCGATCCGAGCGCCCCGTGCGGCGCGGTCGGGTCGACGACTCGGGTGGCGAGACCGACGGCGGCAAGAAGCTCTACTACCACCTCACCCTGCTGGCCGAGACCGATCAGGGCTATCGCAACCTCATCCAGTTGTCGAGCCTGGCGTTCCTCGAGGGCTACTACTACAAGCCGAAGATCGACTGGGAGCTGCTCGAGAAGTACCACCACGGCCTCATCGCCACCACCGGGTGCCTCGGTGGGCACGTCCTGCAGTCGCTGCTGAATGGCGACGAGAAGGGTGCGCTCGACAAAGCCGGTCGCCTGCAGGAGATCTTCGGCAAGGACCACCTGTTCGTCGAGATCCAGGACCACGGCCTCGCAGCCCAGCGCGACACCAACCCCAAGCTCATCGAGATCGCCCACCGCATCGGCGCACCGCTGCTGGCCACCAACGACTCGCACTACACCCATCGCCACGACCACGAGGCGCACGACGCGCTGCTGTGCGTGCAGACCGGCGCCCTGCTCAGCGATCCGAAGCGGTTCAAGTTCGAAGGCACCGAGCACTACCTCAAGTCGGCCGTCGAGATGCGCCACCTGTTCCGCGACGTGCCCGAGGCCTGCGACAACACGCTGTGGATCGCCGAACGCGCCGACGTCACCATCGAGTTCGGCAAACCTCAACTGCCGAACTTTCCGAAGCGGCCCGCCGAGTTCGCCGATGACGCCACCTATCTCGAGCACCTCACCTGGGAGGGCGCCAAGCAGCGCTGGGGCGACACACTGCCCAACGCGGTCATCGAACGGGTCGCCTACGAGTTGCTCACCATCAAGAACATGGGGTTCGCCAGCTACTTCCTCATCGTCGGCGACCTCATCGCCTACGCGAAGGGCCGTGGCATCCGGGTGGGTCCGGGCCGTGGATCGGCAGCAGGCTGCGCGGTGGCGTACTGCCTGCGCATCACCGACCTCGACCCGATCAAGTACGACCTGCTGTTCGAGCGCTTCTTGAACCCCAGCCGCATCTCGATGCCCGACATCGACATGGACTTCGACTCGCGGTTCCGCGACGAGATGATCCGCTATGCGGCCGAGACCTACGGGCGCGACCACGTCGCTCAGATCATCACCTTCGGCACCATCAAGGCCCGCAATGCGGCGCGCGACGCGGCCCGGGTGCTGGGCTTCCCGTACGGCGTGGGCGACAAGATCGCCAAGGCCATGCCGCCGCTGGTGATGGGGCGCGACACGCCGCTGCGCTACTGCTTCGAAGAGCACCCGAAGTACGTCGACGGCTACAAGGCGGCAGCGGAACTGCGTGCCATGTACGAGACCGACCCCGATGTGCAGCGGGTGGTCGATGTGGCGAAGGGGCTCGAGGGCCTGAAGCGCAGCGACGGCATCCACGCCGCGGCAGTGGTCATCACCAAAGAACCACTCACCGAGTACCTGCCCATCCAGCGCAAACCCGAGGCGGGTGTCGATCCCGAACAGGCACCGGTGGTCACCCAGTTCGAAATGCACGGCGTCGAGGAACTCGGCCTGCTGAAGATGGACTTCCTCGGCCTGCGCAACCTCGACGTCATCACCGACACCGTCGAGATGGTGCGCGCCACGAAGGACTCCTCCTTCGACATCGACCAGGTGCCGCTCGACGACCCGGGCGTGTTCGCCCTGCTGGGTCGCGGCGACACGATGGGTGTGTTCCAGCTCGAGTCGCCGCCGATGCGGGCACTGCTGCGCAGCATGGCTCCCACCAGCTTCGACGACGTCGGCGCCCTCATCGCGCTCTACCGGCCCGGGCCGATGAGTGCGAACATGCACTACGACTACGCCGACCGCAAGAACAACCGTCAGCCGGTGTCGTTCTTCCACCCCGACGCAGAGGCGCTGCTCGGCGACACCTACGGCCTGATGATCTATCAGGAGAGCGTGATGCGTGTGGCGCAGAAGTTCGCCGGCTACTCGCTCGCCGAGGCCGACAGCCTGCGCAAGGCGATGGGCAAGAAGTCGCGCGAGGTGATGGCCAAGGAGCGCAGCAACTTCGAGGCCGGCTGCGAACGCAACAACTACGGCCGCGAACTCGGCGAGCAGTTGTTCGACGTCATCGCCAAGTTCGCCGACTACGCCTTCAACAAGAGCCACAGCTACGGCTACGGCCTCGTCACCTACCAGACGGCCTACCTGAAGGCGCACTACCCGGTCGAGTACATGGCCTGTCTGCTCACCAGCGTGAAGAGCAACCTCGACAAGGCTGCCCTGTACCTGAGCGACGCCCGAGCGTTGGGCGTGAAGGTGCTCACGCCAGATGTGAACCGCTCGGTCACCAACTTCGCCGCGCTCGAGGCACGCGATGTACCCGCCGAGGTGGCCCTGCCCATCGGCAGCCCCGGCGCCATCACGTTCGGTCTGTCGGCCATCCGCAACGTCGGTGAGGGTCTGGTCAGCCAGTTGCTCGCTGATCGCGACGCCAACGGCCCGTTCGCCAGCTTTCACGACTACGTCGAACGGGTGCCCGAGCAGGTGTTGAACAAGCGAACGGTCGAGTCGCTCATCAAAGCCGGTGCCTTCGACTCGCTCGGGCATCCGCGCAAGGGCCTGCTCATGGTGTTCGAGCAGATCATCGACACCACCGTGGTACGCCGCCGCGAACGCGACCAGGGCGTGATGAGCCTGTTCGGCGACTTCGGCGACAGCAGCGACGGCGGGTCGGGCTCGTTCGACGAGCGCATCGCGATTCCCGACGTCGAGTTCGACAAGGGCGACCGCCTGAAGGCCGAGAAGGAGATGCTCGGCCTGTACGTCAGCGATCATCCGCTGTTCGGGGTGGAGGCATCGTTGCGGCGCAAGGTCGACTGCAGCATCGCCGAGGTGAGCGAACGCGAAGACGGTGCCATCGTGGTCATCGGTGGTGTCATCACCGGTCTGGCCCGCAAGTTCACCAAGAAGGGCGACCAGATGGCCGTCTTCACCCTCGAAGACCTCGATTCGTCGGTCGAGGTCACCGTGTTCCCTCGCGACCTCGTCGAGCTCGGTCACAAACTGTCCGACGACGCCATCGTCACGGTGAAGGGACGAATCGACCGTCGCGACGAGTCGCGGGTGGGCTTCATGGCGCGCGAGGTCACCGTGCTCGAAGACCTGGCGGTGGGCGCCCTCCCGCCGCTGCACCTGCGCCTGCCGGCCAGCGCCCTCAGTGAGGCCGCCATTGCGCGGCTGAAGGCCATTCTCAGCGAGTCGCCGGGTGAGTCGCCGGTGTACCTGCACCTCGGCCAGGGCAAGGTACTGCGGCTCGCCGACGATTTCCGGGTCGACCTCGACCGGGTGGTGCCCGAGCTGCGGGTGGCCCTGGGCCACGACGCCGTGATGCTCTAGTTCCCGCGTCGCTTGTGGCAGATGCCCTTGCAGGTGGCAGAATAGAACTCCGACGTGCGCACCGGCACCGGGCCGATTCGATCCGACAGGAGTTCAGGGCAATGGCAATCCAGGTGGAAACCAGGGACTGCTCGGCGCTCACCGACGGCGACCTCGATGACATGGCGTCGATGGGAGGAGCGTTCGACATCGGGTTGATGTCGAAAGCCAAGGAGGACTGGGTGCTGTGCACCGTCGCTCGCATCGACGGCAAGCTCCAGGGGTTCACGTTCTCCACGCTCGAGCGCATCGGGGGCACGCCGTGCGTGCTCGTCGGCCTGCTCAGCGTGAAGCGCACCTCCAAGCGTGATGCGGTGCTGAAGGGCCTGATGCACGAGGCGTACCACCGTGCACTCATGGCCTTCCCCGACGAAGACGTCGTCCTCGGCGCCCGCATGGTGCGCCCCGACGCGCTCGAGGCCTTCAAGCAACTCGACGAGATCATCCCGCGCTCGGGTCACCGCGCCGTCGGTGAGGAGCGGGCCTGGGGCCGGCGCCTGGCCCGCCGCTTCGGCGTCGATGCCAGTTACGACGAGCAGAGCTTCGTCGTGAAGTCGAACGGCCAGAACGGCTTCATCGACCACGAGTCGCTGAAGCCAGAGAAGATCTCCGTCAGCGCTCAGTCGCTGTTCGCCGACGTACCGGCTGCCAAGGGTGGTTCGCTCATCGTCCACGGGTGGACGATGGCCGAAGACCTGGTGAAGCTGGGGGCACGGCAACTGGTGTGAGCGACTTCGGCGCCATTGTGCGGCGCCGACGGATGTGCCGCTCGTTCCGACCCGATCCGGTCGACCCTGCACTCATCGATGCGCTGGTCGATCTCGCGTCTCGTTCACCGAGTGCGGGCAAGACCCAGGGGTGGCATCTGGTGGTGCTCGAGGGCTCGGCCACCGAGCGGTTCTGGCGTCACGCCTTCCCGATCGAGCGTCGTGCCGGGTTCCGCTGGCCGGGCCTGTTCACGGCGCCTGTCATCGCGCTGCCGCTGGCCGATCCGTCGGCCTACGTCGAGCGCTACGGCGAGCCCGACAAGGC
>JBEICS010000040.1:0-9535 GCA_040383925.1 Acidimicrobiaceae bacterium
ATGAGCAGGATGCGCAGCCTGTGCGCAGGTTGCTCATCGCGGCGTGATCAGGCGGGCGGGGTCAGGCGGGCGTGGTCAGGCGGGCGGGGTCAGGCGGCCGGGGCCAGCCGGGCGTCAGGCGAGGGTGTCAGGCGAGGGTGTCAGGCGAGTGGAGCGGTGTGGTGGTTCAACAGGCCGTTCGAGCTGCTGGCCGTGTCGCTTTCGAATGTGCGCGCCCCGTGGCGGTCGGTGAAGGTGCCGCAGGCCTCTTCCACCACCACCATCACCGCGGCGAGGTCGTAGGGCATCAGGCCGACGGCGTCGACGGCGAGGTCGACGGCGCCCTCGGCCACCAGCATGTGCTGCCAGAAGTCGCCGAACCCGCGGCTGCGATAGGCCTGGCGTTGCAGGTCCATCAGTGCGGGCATCTTGCCCAGTTCGTCCCAGCCTTGGGTGTAGGTGACGCACACCTGTGCCGCCGCGAGATCATCAACAGCGCTCACCCGGCACCGATGACCGTCGGCGAAGGCGCCCAGGCCGCGGGCCGCCCACCACCGGCGACCCAGCGCCGGTGCCGCCACCACGCCCACCACTGGGCCATGGTCGACATGGGTGAGCGCGATCAGTGTGGCCCACACCGGGATACGGCGGACGAAGTTGCTGGTGCCATCGATCGGGTCGATGATCCACCGCCACGGAGACGAGGTGTCGCCCACCAGTCCGTGCTCCTCGCCGTACAGACCGTGGTGCGGCCGCTCGGCCAGCAGGGCGCCCGACAGCGCGTGCTCGCAGCCGCGATCGATCTCGGTGACCTCGCTGCGGTCGGCCTTGCGGTCGGTGCTGAACTCGCGAGCCTCGTAGGCGGGCAGGGTGATGCCATCGGCCAAGTCGGCCAGGCGCAGGGCCAGCGCCAGTTCGGTGGCCAGGTCGATGCCGAGGTCGACGGCGGGCCCCGGGCCATTCATCGGGGGAACTCCGGTGGCCGCTTCTCGCGCAGCGCGGCCAGGCCCTCGGCCGCGTCGGCGCCGAGGAAGTTCAGCATCTCGTAGGCGAGCGATGCCTCGAAGTTGGGCAGGGCCTGGCGCAGCCAGTGGTTCAGCGCCCGCTTCGTGTAGCGGGTGGCGTCGGCCGGTCCGCGGGCCAGTTTCTCGGCGATGGCGAGCGCCTGCGGTAGCACCTCGTCGGCAGGCACTGCCTTGCTGACCAGGCCGATGCGCTCGGCCTCGCGTCCGTCGATGAAGTCGCTGGTGAGCAGGTAGTACTTCGCCTTCGCCATCCCGCACAGCAGCGGCCAGATGGCCACGGCATGGTCGCCCGCGCCCACACCCAGGCGGATGTGACCGTCGGTGAAGCGGGCTGCCTCGTCGATGATCGAGATGTCGGCCAGCAGCGCCACCGCCAGGCCGGCGCCCACCGCAACGCCGTTGATGGCGCTGATGATGGGCGTGTCGCACTCGACCATCGTGCGCACGATGTCGCCGGCCTCGCGCATCACCCGCATCGTCTGGGCGTGGTTGCCCACCTGCTCGGCGATCCACTCGAGGTCGCCACCGGCGCTGAACGCCTTGCCCTCACCCGTCACCACGACGGCGCGCACCGACGGGTCGTGGTGGATGTCGTGGAACACGCGAGCCAGTTCGGCGTGCAGCACGGCGTCGGTGGCGTTCAGCTTGCCGGGGTTCGACAGGGTGAGCAGCAGCACGCCGTGCTCGCGGCGCTCGATCAGCAGCCGCCGGTAGGAGGAGTCGTCCATCGACGCCGAGGCTATTGCAGCGCGGCGCGCACGGCGGCTTCGATGCCGTCGGCGTCGAGGCCCATCGAGGCCAGGATGCGGTCGGGCTTCGCCTGCGGGATGAACACCGTGGGCACGCCCAACACCTCCACCGGCACAGCGGGTGCCAGCGCGTGCACCTGGTCGGCGATGGTCATGCCGATGCCGCCGTCGCGGATGCCGTCCTCGCAGGTGACGACCGCGCCGTGCCGTGCGGCGTCGGCGATCATCGCGGGGTCGAGCGGGGCGCAGCAACGCACGTCCCACACCGTGGCCTCGATGCCGTCGGCGGCCAGCGCGGCGGCGGCTTTCTCGGCGGCCCCGACCAACTTGCCGACGGCGAGCACGGCGACGCGCCCATCGCCTTCGCGCAGACGGCGGGCCTGCACGCCCGATCCGACCTCGTGTTCGCCCACCTGCCGGGCGGCACCCTTCGGGTAGCGGATGACCACCGGGCCGGCGTCGGCCAGGCCGACCGCATCGTGCAGCATCACCTGCAGTTCCTGCAGGCTGGAGGGGGCCAGCACGCGCATGCCGGGCACCTTCGCCAGCAGTGCCATGTCGTACACGCCGTGGTGGCTGGGGCCGTCGTCGCCGGTGATGCCGGCACGGTCGAGGCAGAACACGACGGGCAGGCGGTGGAGGGCGACGTCGTACACCACCTGGTCCCAGGCCCGGCTGAGGAACGTGGAGTAGATGGCCACGATGGGGCGCAGTCCGCCCATCGCCATACCGGCGGCACCCGTGACGGCGTGCTGCTCGGCGATACCGACGTCGAAGAAGCGGCTCGGGAACCGCGCCTGGAACGGCAGCAGCCCGGTGGGGCCGGGCATGGCTGCGGTGATGGCCACCACGCGGCTGTCGGCCTCGGCCTCTTTGATGACGGCCTCGGCGAACGCCTGGGTGTAGCCCGACGGCAGCGCGGGCGGAGGGCCGATGGCTGGGTCGAACACCGGGGTGTCGTGGAGGTGCTTTTCGTCGTCGTCCTCGGCGGGCGAGTAGCCGCGGCCCTTCTGGGTGAGAACGTGCACCACGATGGGTCCCTCGGCGGACAGCTCGACCGCCTTCGCGAAGGCGTCCTCGAGGGCGTTGATGTCGTGGCCGTCGACGGGGCCCACGTAGCGAACGCCGAGCGCCTCGAAGAACGACGGCGGCTGCAGGAACTCGCGCACCGCGGCCTTGAACGCCTCGACACCCTTTTCGGCCTGCGGCCCGACGTAGGGCAGGTTCTGCACGAAGTGCTCGAGGCGGCGCTGGCGGCGCACGTACACCGGATTGAGGCGGATGTTGGTGAGCGTGTGCGACAGCTTGTCGGTGATGCGCTCGGGCAGGCTCGGGGGCTCGGCCGGCGCCTGCTCGACCGGCGTGGCGGTGCCCGCCGTGAGGTTGGAGATGGTGGGCGCATACGAGCGGCCGTTGTCGTTCAGCACGATGATCACCCGCTTGCCCGAGTGACCGAGGTTGTTGAGCGCCTCGTAGGCCATGCCGCCGGTCATCGAGCCGTCGCCGATGACGGCGACGATGTGACGGTGTGGGTCGACACCAGCGTCGCGGGCGACCGCCAGACCGTAGGCGTACGACAGCACCGTGCTGGCGTGGCTGTTCTCGATGTAGTCGTGCCGACTCTCTTCGCGACTGGGATAGCCCGACAGGCCGTTGGCCTGGCGCAGCTGCTCGAAGCCGGCCTGACGCCCGGTGACGATCTTGTGGACGTAGGCCTGGTGGCCGGTGTCCCACAAGACGGCGTCGTGGGGCGAGTCGAACACGCGGTGCAGGGCGAGGGTGAGCTCGACAGCCCCCAGGTTCGACCCGAGGTGGCCCCCGGTCTCGGCCACCGCCTGTACGACGAAGTCGCGGATCTCTCCGGCGAGTTCGTCGAGTTGCGGGTACGAGAGCCGGCGCAGGTCGGCGGGCTCGCGGATGTCGGAGAGGGCCATGGCAGGGGTCACGCTACCGCTGGGTGTCGGGCGCATCATGATCAGGTGGCTAGGTTCCGGACGTGCCCATCACCACATCCCTGTTCGACCTCACCGGCCATGTCGCCCTCGTCACGGGTGGCAACAGCGGCATCGGCCTCGGCATGGCGCACGGCCTGGCGGCCCACGGCGCCAGCATCGCCATCTGGGGCACCAACCCCGCCAAGAACGCCGCGGCGGCCGAGGAGCTACGGGCCCACGGCGGGGCCGTGCTCGACCTGGTGTGCGACGTGGGCGACCACCAGGCGGTGATCGACTCGATGACGGCAACCGTCGATGCGTTGGGCCGGGTCGACTCGTGCTTCGTGAACGCAGGTGTGGGCGGTAAGGCGCCCAGCTTCGTGGGGATGACCGACGACGAGTGGCACCGGGTGCTGCGGGTGAACCTCGACGGCGCGTTCTACACGGCACAGGAAGCGGTGAAGCGCATGGTGGGGCAGGGCGCGGGCGGATCGGTGGTGTTCACCACGTCGGGCTCGGCCTACTTCGGCCAGCAGAAGGGCCAGCACTACGGCGGGTCGAAGGGAGCGGTGATCTCGATGATGAAAGGCATCGCGGTCGAGCACGCCCGCCACGGCATCCGCTGCAACGCCATCCTGCCCGGCTGGATCGAGAGCGAGATGACCGCCCCGGCGCTGAGCTGGGACAAGTTCGTCGACAACGTGCTGCCGCGGGTACCCATGCGTCGATGGGGGAAGCCCGCCGACTTCGGTGCGCTCGCCGTCTACCTGGCCAGTTCCGCCAGCGGGTACCACACGGGCGACGTCATCACCATCGACGGCGGTTATCACTCGTTCTAGGCCCGACTGTCCGGGCGAGCGTGGGTCCCGAGGAACCGCGCACCCCGCTGCGAGACTGCTGGCATGTCGTTCGGCCAACCATCGGGACCACCCGCGTCCGCCAAGCAGATGCGCGAGCTGCTCACGCTGCTCGAGCAGGCCGGGTACGACGGGTTCCGTAGCGCCCGCGGGCCGCTCGGCTTCACCCAGCGTCAGGGCGGCGGCAAGTTCACCCGCGACGAGGCCGATGCGGTGATCGAGCAGGTGCGCGCCGAACTCGAGGCTGCCGAGGGTGAGCCCGGGAGTGGACGCGACGGGGTCGCCGAGGTGGAGCCACCCCCTGCCGAGCCGGTTCGTCCGGTGGCCCGGCCCACCCGCCCGACGAGCGCCGACCAGGTGTTGCGCCGGTTCACCTCGCAGCAGCTCGCCGCCGAGTTGCAGCGCCGCGGCTGGGTGGTGATGGAGCCGTAGCCCCCGTCGCCGGGGCTGCGCGAGACTCGGGGGATGACGACGATCGACGGACACGCTGGACACCAGGCCGTGGCAGCGATGCTGCAGCACGGCACCGATGTGATGTTCACCCTCAACGGCGGGCACATCTGGCCGCTGTACGACGCGGCCCGTGTGCGCGGGATGCGGGTGATCGACACCCGCCACGAGCAGACGGCCACGTTTGCTGCCGAGGCCTACGCCAAGCTCACCCGCAACCCCGGGTTCGCGGCACTGACGGCTGGTCCGGGAATCACCAACGGCGTGTCGGCCATCACCAGCGCGTGGTTCAACGGCTCGCCGGTGGTGGTGATGGGCGGTCGGGCACCCGAGGGCCGGTGGGGTGCCGGTTCGTTGCAGGAGATGGACCATGTGCCGGTGGTGCAGAGCATCACCAAGAGCGCCCTCACCGTGAAAGACGCCACCCGGGCCGGCGCGCTGGTGCACGAGGCGGCCACGCTGAGCCGCACCCCGCACCGCGGGCCCACGTTCCTCGACTTCCCGCTCGACGTGTTCGGCCCGTCGAGCGGCGAGGTGCCGGCGGTCGACGTGTGCACCGGTACCGGCCCAGCGCCCGACCCGGCCGAGGTGAGCCGCCTCGCGGGTCTCATCGCTGCCGCCGAGCGGCCGGCGTTCATCGTGGGCAGCGACGTGTACTGGGACGGCGCGTGGGTCGAACTGCGCGCCGCGGTCGAGCACCTGCGCGTGCCCTGTTTCTTCAACGGCCTGGGTCGCGGCACCCTGCCCGCCCGGCACGAGCTCAGCTTCCTGCGCACCCGTGGGTTGCTGAAGCAGCGGGCCGATCTGGTGGTGGTGCTGGGCACGCCGCTCGACTTCCGTCTCGGCTTCGGGCGGTTCGGTAACGCGCAGGTGGCCCACGTGGTCGACAGCGAGGGCCAGCGCGCCGGTCACATCGATGTGCCCACGGTGGCCGGCGACGCCCGCCTGGTACTGGCCGCGCTGGCCGAGTACAGCGGTGCGCGGGTCGATCACGACGGCTGGATCGCCGAACTCCGCGCGGCCGAGCAGGTGGCCGCCGCAGCCGATGCAGCGCTGCTCGCCGCCGACACGTCGCCAATCAAGCCCAGCCGCATCTATGGCGAACTGGGCAAGCGGCTGGCCGACGACGCGGTCGTCATCTGCGACGGCGGCGACTTCGCGTCGTACGCGGGCAAGTTCGTCGAGGTGCAGCAGCCGGGCTGCTGGCTCGACACCGGCCCGTACGGTTGCCTGGGCAACGGCCTCGGTTACGCCATTGCCTCGCGCGTGGTGCGCCCGAGCAGCCAGGTGGTGGCGTTGCTCGGCGACGGTGCCGCCGGGTTCAGCCTGATGGACGTCGACTCGCTCGTGCGGCACCAGCTACCGGTGGTGATGGTGGTGGGCAACAACGGCATGTGGGGCCTCGAGAAGCATCCGATGCAGGCCATCTACGGCTGGGACATGGCGTGCGACCTGCAGCCCGGTTGCCGCTACGACCAGGTGGTCACGGCGTTGGGTGGCGGCGGCGAACTGGTCACATCGCCCGACGAGATCGGCCCCGCGCTCGACCGTGCGTTCGCGTCGGGCGTGCCGTACCTGGTGAACATCGTCACCGACCCTGCCGACATCTACCCGCGGTCGTCGAACCTTGCCTGAAGTGTCAGTCGGAGCCGAGGTCCGGTCACGTCGACTCTCGTACCACTGGGTCGTCTTCGGTGCGGCTTTCGTCGTGCTGCTGTGCGCGGCGGGCACGCGCAGCGCGCCGAGCGTGCTGATCGACCCGTTGCGCGACGAGTTCGGCTGGAGCCGCGCCACGGTGGGGCTCGCCGTCAGCATCAACGTGCTGCTGTTCGGGTTCATCGGCCCGTTCGCCGCAGCGCTGCAGTTGCGGTACGGCCTGCGCCGGGTCAGCACCATCGCCCTGGTGGTCATCGCCACCGGGGCTGCGCTCACCACACAGATGAGCCAGCCCTGGCACCTGTTCCTGCTGTGGGGTCTGGTGGTGGGCACCGGCAGCGGCTGCATGGCCACCGTGTTCGCCAGCACCGTGGCCACCCGGTGGTTCGTCGCCCGGCGCGGCCTGGTGGTGGGTGTGCTCACCGCTGCGTCGGCCAGCGGACAGTTGGTGTTCCTGCCCTTGCTGACGCGCCTGGCCGATGGTGCGGGCTGGCGCTGGGTGGGGGTGTCGGTAGCCATCGGCGCCCTCACCGCGGTGCCCGTGGTGCTGCTGTTCCTGCGCGACCGCCCCGAAGACATCGGCCTGCGCGCCTACGGCGCCACCGAGGCCGACCTCGCCACGGCGCCCACCACCGGCAACCCCATCACCGCTGCCTTCGACGCGCTGCGTCTGGCGCGTCGCTCGGGCACGTTCTGGCTGTTGTGGGGCAGTTTCGCCGTGTGCGGGCTCAGCACCACCGGCCTCGTGCAGACCCACTTCATCTCGGCCGCCCACGACCACGGCATCAGCGGACCCAGCGCCGGCACCTACCTGGCGATGATCGGCATCTTCGACGTGGTGGGCACCATTGCGAGCGGCGTGCTGACCGACCGCTTCGATCCGCGCAAGCTGCTGTTCGCCTACTACCTGCTGCGCGGCCTCAGCCTGTTCGTGCTCGATCCGGCGCTCGCCCACGGCGGTGGTGGCCTGTTCGGGTTCATGGTGTTCTACGGCCTCGACTGGGTTGCCACGGTGCCGCCCACCATCGCGCTGTGCATCGCCCACTTCGGTCGCGATCGCGGCCCGCTGGTGTACGGCTGGGTGTTCGCCGGCCACCAGGTGGGTGGGGCGTTGGCGGCGTGGGGCGCCGGCGAGTTGCACGACGTGAGCGGCAGCTACCGCCTGGCGTTCCTGGTGGCCGGGGTGTTCTGCCTCGTCGCCGCGGTCGGGGTGCTGCGGATCCGAAGTGGCTCAGACGGTCTTGGCCATGAACCGGTCGAGCTCGACCAGCACGCGGGTGACCTTGCCGGCGGCGACCAGGCCGCGGGCATCGCTCGCTGACACGGTGAAGGTGAGGCGGCGCCCCTCGACCTTCTCGAGCACGGCCTCGGCCTCGACGGTGGCCCCGACGGGTGTGGGCTGCAGGTGATCGAGCTGCACCCGCATGCCCACCGTGGTGTGGCCGGCGGGGAGGTGGCCCTGGAGGGCAGCCACGGCGGCCTCCTCGCAGAGCGCCACCACACGTGGCGTGGCGAGCACGTCGACATCGCCCGAACGCATCGACCGAGCCGTGTCGGCAGGGGCGACGACGAGGGTGGCCACACCCCGGATGCCTGGTTCGAACTGCACGGTCGGCCACCTTACGACGGCTGCCGTCCCCGCTGCTGCACCGGTACGATCGCACCATGATCGATCAGGACACACTCACCCGGGTGCTGGGCGCAGCCACCCGCACGGGGGCCGACTTCGCGGAAGTGTTCGTGGAGGACAGGCGCTCCACCTCGGCGGGTCTCGACGACGGCCGCATCGAACAGGTCACCAGCGGCCGCGACCGCGGTGCCGGCATCCGTGTGGTGAAGGGCGACACCACCGGCTTCGCCCACACCGCCGACCTCAGCGAGGCAGGTCTGCGCGCCGCAGCCGAGGCGGCCGCAGCAGCCGCCAGCCAGGGTGGCGGCGGGGTGCGCACCGTGGCCCTCACCCGTGTGGCCGCCACGCAGGTGAACACGGTCGAGCAGTACCCCGACAGCATCCCGAAGGCCGCCAAGGTCGAACTGCTGCGTCGCATCGACGATGCCGCGCGCAGTGCCGGTGCATCGATCGTGCAGGTGTCGGCCGGCTACGGCGACAGTCGCCGGCGCATCCTCGTCGCCAACACCGACGGTGTGCTGGCAGAGGACGAGCAGGTGCGTGCGCTGGTGCGCATGAGTGTGGTCGCCTCGGCCGACACGGGCATGCAGACCGGCTTCCAGAGCGCCGGTCAGACGGTGGGCTTCGAGATGTTCGACGCCGTCGACGTCGAGGCCCTCGCCCGCGACGCGGCGCGCATGGCACTCACCAAGTTGAAGGCCCGCCCGGCGCCCAGCGGTGCCCTGCCGGTGGTCATCAAGCAGGGCAGTGGTGGCGTGCTGTTCCACGAGGCCTGCGGGCACGGCCTCGAGGCCGACCTCGTGTCGAAGGGGGCCAGCGTCTACCGCGGCCGCACCGGCGAACTCGTCGCCTCACCGCTCGTCACGCTCGTCGACGACGGCACGATGAGCCGCGAGTGGGGTGCCATCGGCATCGACGACGAGGGCCACCCCAGCCAGTACAACGTGCTCATCGAGAACGGTGTGCTCACCGACTTCATGTGGGACTACCTGCGGGCGCGCAAGGAGGGCCGTGCTCAGTCGGGTAACGGCCGTCGCCAGAGCTACATGCACCTGCCGATGGTGCGCATGACGAACACCTACGTGCTGAACGGCACCGAAGAGCCCGACGACATCGTGCGGGCCACCGACCACGGCGTGTACATCGCCCAGTTGGGCGGCGGCAGCGTCAACACCGCCACCGGCGACTTCGTGTTCGGCATGACCGAGGCGTACCTCATCGAGCACGGCGAGATCACCGAGCCGCTGCGCGAGGG
>JBEICS010000041.1:0-9419 GCA_040383925.1 Acidimicrobiaceae bacterium
ACGGTCGACGTGGTGCCGCTGAGTGCGGCCATCAGTCGGCAGAAGACGGTCGAGCTCGACGGAGACACGATGCACACCGCCCGCGAACTGGGGATCTGCTTCGGCGACCTAGCCGTGTGACGGCGGGGTGCGGCGCACAGGATCGGGCTGCACAGGGTCGGGCTGGGACGGCGTGACGATGGAGTCGACGATGTCGATGGCCCGGCGCAGATCGGGGCTCACCCGCACCTGACCCACCATCTGTCGGCCGACCCGCTGGCCCAGACCCCCCTGGTCGAGCATGGCGCGAGCCACGAGGGCGCCGGTTCGGCCGCCCACGGGCAGACGTCCCGCCGCCACGGCGGCGATGAGCGCACTCGACGCCTGCGCGGCAACAGGCTGCACCTTGGCCCAGTCGACCTGAGCCGACATCGCCTTCACGGCCTGCACCGCATCGGCCGATCGAGAGCCGGCCGACTCGCGCACCGCTGCCCAGTCGACCTCACCGAGCAGGCGCGTCACCTCTGCCGCTTCCGCTGCTTCGGCTGCCTCAGCCGCTTCTGCGGACTCGGCCGACGGGGCGACGACCGACTCGGTGGCTGCTGGCTCGGTGGCTGCTGGCTCGGTGGCTGCTGGCTCGGTGGCTGCTGGCTCGGTGGCTGCTGGCTCGGCGCGCGTGGACCCGAGCAGCGCGAGGAACGCATCGAACTGCGGGATGGGCGACGACCACAGCGTGGCCGCCGGCGTGTCGTCGCCCCGCTTGCCAGCCTCGTACTCGGCCTTCAGCGTTGCGGCCGCGAGCTTGGCCTGCTTGGCGAACCGACCCAGCGCATCACCCGGTGTGAAGCCCATGGCACGAGTGTACGAGTCACCCGGCGCCGCGGCTAGCGGATGGCGAGACCCGTGGCGGGGTCGAACAGGTGGATGCGGTCGGTGTCGACGCTGAGTTCGATCGTGCCCCCGCGCGCCGGACGCGACCGCGGGTTGCAGCGCGCCACGAGCGGCGCGCCGGCAGCGACACCCACCTGGGTGCCCTCGGCCGCGTCGATCACCTGCTCGCCCGTGGCGGGCACTGCGTCGATGATGGCCCGCACCAGCACGTCGCTGCCCAACTGCTCGACGAGGTCGACCGTGGCGACGAGTCGGCGGTCGGGCGGCGCGCCGGGGTCGAAGGCGGTGTCCTCGAGATCTTCGGGCCGGATGCCCAGCACCACCTCGCGGCCGACGAGCTCGGCGAGGCCCGGCCGGTCGGCCAGCCCGAGGCGCGACGAGCCGAACTCGACGACGTGCCCTGTGTCGCCGGCAGCGATACGGGCGGCGAACAGGTTCATCGGCGGCGAACCGATGAAGCCGGCCACGAACAGGTTGGCCGGTCGGTCGTACACCTCGGACGGCGGCGCCACCTGCTGCAGCACGCCCTTGCGCATCACGGCCACCCGATCGGCCATCGTCATGGCCTCCACCTGGTCGTGGGTGACGTAGAGCGTGGTGACACCCAGCGTGCGCTGGATACGAGCGATCTCGGCACGCATCTGCACGCGCAGCTTGGCGTCGAGGTTCGACAGGGGCTCGTCCATCAGGAACGCCTGCGGCTCGCGCACGATGGCGCGGCCCATGGCCACACGCTGGCGCTGACCACCCGACAACTGCTTGGGCTGACGGTCGAGCAGGTCGGTGATGCCGAGCACCTCGGCAGCGCGCCGCGCCGCGGCGTACCGCTCGGCCTTGCCGACGCCGCGCATGCGCAGACCGAACGCAAGATTGTCGAGCACGCTCATGTGCGGATAGAGCGCGTAGTTCTGGAACACCATGGCGATGTCGCGCGATCGCGAGGGCACGTCGTTCACCACTCGATCGCCGATGCGGATCTCGCCCCCGGTGGGGTCTTCGAGGCCGGCGGCCATGCGCAGCGACGTGGTCTTGCCGCAACCCGAGGGACCGACGAGCACCAGGAACTCGCCGTCGGCGATGTCGAGCTGCAACGCGTCGACGGCCAGGGTGCCGTCGTCGAATACCTTGCTCACCCCGTCGAAGGTGATACCGGCCACGTCATTCACCGCCCTCTCTCGGCAGGCGCTGCACGAACGCCCACGCCGCATCGACCGTCGCGGCGTCGATGTCGGAGAGATCGGCAACACCGATGTCGAGCCCCTCGGCACGGGCATAGTCACGTAGCCCGATGAGCGACGCGTCGAAGTCGGCGCGGCTGACACCGAGGTCGTCGGGGTGGGCGCGGGCACCGCTGCGGGCGACGATCGACAACGCCCGCTCGGGATCGTTGCCCTGTACGTGTGCCAGCGCGCACACGGCGAAGGCGATGATCTCGCCGTGCACCGGATGGGCACCGGTGGCGTGTTCGTAGGCGTAGGCCCAGAAGTGCTCGCTGCCCTCCTCGAAGCGGCTGTGCCCGGCCCAGGCGCAGGCGGCGCCGATGCGGCGATACGCGTCGGCCAGGAACCGCACGCCCGTCTCGGAGACGGCACGCACGTCGTCGGCCGCCGCCTCGAGTTCGTCGAGCAACTGCGCGCCCAACGCAGCCAGGCCGTCGTGCCAGGGGTGGCCGTGTCCGGCCGCAGTGGCGAGGCGCCAGTCGTGCAGACCGGTGTGGCACGACAGGATGTCGCCGATGCCGGCCCGGTTCAGCCGGGGCGGTGCCGACCGGACGAGGTCGAGGTCGAGCACCACCAACTGCGGCACGATGGTGGCGACGTAGCGCACCCTGCCGTCGACGCGTACGCCGATGGCATCGGTGAAGCCGGCATCGACCGACGTGATCGACGGCACCTGCACCAGTGGCACCCCGCGCCGCCAGGCGAGGAACTTCGCCGTGTCGAGTGCGGTGCCACCCCCGAGACCCACCACCACCTCGCTGTCGTCGGGCTCGGCGGCGACGGCCTCGAGGTGCTCGATGTCCATGTTCCACGCCTGCACCACCCGCGCCGCGGGGCTGACGCGCTGCGACACCTCGGTCCAGGGCGGGTCGTTGGCACACACGGTGTACCGGCCGAGACCGGCGAGCACCTCGGCGACCGGGTGCTCTTCGCAGCGGAACGGTTGGCCGATCATCGGGTGACTCCTTCGTCAGAGAACATGCGGGCGCTCACCCGGTGCGACTCGATCGACGGCAGCGACGCCAACGCGTGGTGGAGCGCGCCCACAAGGCCGGCCCGCGCCCCCAGTGCCGAGGTCTCGATGTGCAGCGGCCAGGGCACGAGGCGCGCCACTGCCGAACGGAGCGGGCCGAGCAGCGCGGGGTTCGAGCCGATGCCGCCACCCAGCACCACCATCTCGGGATCGACCAGGGCGGCCACCCCCAGCACCGCTTCGGCCAGCGTCGCGGCATAGCGCTCGACCACTGCCACCCCCACCGAGTCGCCGGCGGCTGCGGCAGCGAACACCTGGCGTGCATCGCTGCGCCGGGTGAGCGCGGTGGGGCCGGCGTGGCCGTTGCGGCGCGCCAACTCGTCGCGCAGCATCGCTTGCACTCCCGAGCCCGACACGGCCACTTCCAACGCCCCGCGACGGCGCGACTCGGCGGCGCGAGGGTCGCTGCCGATGGGCAGGTAGGCCACCTCCCCGGCAGCCCCACGCGCCCCGCGCACCAGGCGTCGCTCGACCACCAGACCCATGCCCACACCGGTGCCCAGCGCCAGCAGCACGAAGGTGCGGCAGTCGGTCGCCACCCCGGCGTGCAACTCGCCGACCGCAGCCAGGTTCACGTCGTTCTCCACGTGCACCGCGGTGCGCAGCGCGCGCCGCAGGTCGGCGGCCAGGTGAATGGTGCCGAGGCCGGCAATGTTGGTGGCGAGATCGAGCGTGCCGTCGGGCGCCACCACACCGGGGCTGCCGACGGTGACGGCATCGACGCGACTCCACGACACACCCGCCTCGCGGGCCACCCGGCGGGCGAGGGTCGCCAGCTGCTCGACCACAGCCGGGCCGCCCGCCTGTGAGGTGGGCTCCTCGTGCTCGGCGAGAATACGGCCCGTCAGGTCGGCGACGGCCACGAGCGTCTTGGTGCCGCCGAGATCGATGCCCACCACGGCCGCGGCCTCGGCATTGTGCTGATACCCGATGGGGATGCGCCCGGCGCCGGCGGAGGGCAGCGGCACGCCGTGCACGAGCCCCTCGTCCTCCAGGGCCGCCACCACGGCCAGCACCGTGGGCTTCGACAACCCGGTGATGCCCACCAGGTCGTTGCGGCTCACCGGGCCGTGGTCGCCGATGGCCCGGAACACCGTCTCGACGTTGGCTCGGCGCACCAGTTCGTGACGGTCGGTGAGAGGCTGCGCCCGGCTCATTCCTTCACCGCCCCAGAGCTGAGACCGGTGACGAGGCGGCGCTGGATGAGCGCCGTGAACACCGCGATGGGGATGATGGCGAGCGCACTGGCCGCGGCCATCGGGCCCCAGTCGAGCGTGCGGGCCGAGATGAAGCCCGAGATGTAGACGGGCAGGGTCTTCGACGCCTCACCGGCCAGCAGCACCGGGATGAGGAACTCGTTCCACGACAGCAGCGCGACGAAGATCGACGTGGCCACGATGCCGGGCGATGCCAGCGGGAACACCACGAATGCGAACAACTTCAGCCCACTGGCGCCATCGGTGCGTGCGCTCTCTTCCACCTCGGCCGGGATCTGGTCGATGAACCCCGTCATCAACCACACCGCGAACGGCAGGTTGATGGTGGCGTAGATGAGGATGAGCGCCCACTGGTTGTCGTACACACCGAGTCGGGTGGCGAGTTGGTAGATCGGCACGATCAGCACCACGCCGGGCAGCGCGCGCACGAGCACCAGCGTGGCCTCGAACGGCCGTCGACCCGGGAAGCGACGGTGGCGGGCCAAGGCGTAGGCAGCCAGCGTGCCCACGGCGACCGAGATGACGGTGGAGGTGACCGTGATGAACACCGTGTTCCACACCACGTGCCAGAACGAGTCGGTGGCGAACAACTTGCGGTAGTTCTTCAGCGTGGGGGTGAAGTTGACGAACCGCGGCGGGATGGAGAACGACGCGATGCGGTTCTTGATGGATGTCGAGAACGTCCAGAACAGCGGGAACAGCGCGGCCACGACTGCGAGCACCAGCAGCACGTAGGCGCCGACGCGCCCGGCACGGCTGCCGTTGGCGCGGCTCACGCGGTCCTCCGCTGAGCGCGCAGCCACATCACGTAGATGGGCAGGGTGACGATGGCGGTGGCCACACCCAGCGCCGCGGCACGACCGGTCTCGAGGAAGTTGAACCCGGTGTTGTAGGTGAGCAGGCCGACCGTTTCGGTGGCCTTGCCCGGCGCCCCTCGGGTGAGGATGAAGATGATGTCGAACAGCTTCAGGCTGTCGACCACCCGGATCATCAACGTGACGTACAGCACCGGGCGCAGCATCGGCAGGGTGACGTGACGGAACACCCGCCACGACGTCGCCCCGTCGACCCGGGCCGCCTCGAGCGGGGCCTCGGGCAGCGCCGCCAGCGCGGCGAGGGTCATCAGCATCACGAACGGGATGCTCTGCCACGAATCGACCAGGGCGACTGCCACCCGTGCCGCCCACTTCTCGCCCAGCCATCCGATGCGTGACAAGCCCACCTCGTCGAGCAGCCAGTTGATGACGCCGAGATCGGCATCGAGCATGAACCGCCACATCAGACCCACCGCCACCGGAGTGAGCAGCATCGGCAGCAACAGCGCGGTGCGGAACAGTCGGGTGCCGCGCAGGTTGCGGTGCAGCAACATCGCCAGGCCGATGCCCACCGGCAACTGGATGGCCAGGCCGATGAACGTGATGATGAGCGTGGTGGCGAGGGCACCGACGAACGAACTGTCGAACACGTCGCGTCGGTAGTTGTCGAGGCCGACGCCTCGGCCGGGCACGAAAGCCCCGATCTTGTCGCTGCGCGTCGACAGGTAGACACCCACGACGATGGGCACGGCGAACAGTGCCGCCAGCATCGCCCACGACGGCAGGGTGAGCAGCGCTACCCGGCGCCGCAGGCGGCGACCGCTGCGGCGCGCGGCGACGGAGAGGCCCGCATCCATGGTGTGGGCGAGCCTCTCCGTCGTCATCGTGCTGGGTGGGCCGGTGCCCGGCTCAGCCGTTCTCGGCGGCGAGAATCGGAGCGAGGTCCTCGTTCAGCTGGTTGAGGCCGTCCTCCACCGAGGTCTGGTCGGACAGAATGCCGGTGACGGCCTGGACGATGGCCACGTCCATCTCGGGCCACACCTTCAGCTGCGGGTAGCGCTCGATCCGGCTGGAGTCGGGGATGCTGAGCAGCTCGAGGTACGGGTTGGCGGCCACCAACTCGGCGTCGCCCGTGATGGACGTGCGGCCGATGGCGGCAGCACCCGAGTCGAGGTACGCCTTGGCGTTCGACTTGCCGAGCACGAACTCGAGGAACGCCCAGGCGGCGTCTTTGTTCTGCGAGTCGGCCGGCACACCGATGTTCCAGCCGGCGAGGTGGGTGATGTCGGCTGCGCCGAGCGGCATCTTGGCGGTGCCGATCGCGTCGCCGAACTCGGTGAACGACGGGTCCTTCACGAAGCCGTAGTAGCCCGAGTACTGCACGATCGAGCCGATGTCCTGCGACAGGAACTTGAACATCACATCGTCGCCGTTGGCGCTGACGGCACCCTCGGGGGCGTACTGCAGCAACTCCTTCAGGTACGCCGTGGCGGCGATGGCCTCGGGCGAGTTCACCGTCGGGTTGAGGTTCTCGTCGTACAGCTGGCCGCCGAAGCTCCACACCAGGGTCATCCACCACCACGACACGTTCGGACCGAAGCCCATCAGCGTGCCGTCGGCCTTGCCCGCTTCCTTCAGCGCCTTGGCGTTGGCGAGGTACTCGTCCCACGTCGTGGCGGGCGTGAGGCCCAGTTCGTCGTAGAGGTCGGTGCGGTACCACTGGATCATCGGCTCGGTCGACAACGTGAGGCCGAGGGTCTGGCCGTCGTACTTGCCGTACTCCTGCTGGCCGGCGCTGAAGTCGCTGATGTCGTACTCGGTCGAGGCGGCGAGATAGTCGTCGAGCGGCGACATCGCGCCGGCGGCGCCGAAGGCTGCCAGGAACGTGTTGTCGAACTGCGCCACGTCGTACTGGCCGTCGCCCTGCTGGTAGGCGAGCAACTGCTTCTGGTGCGCCTCACCGTAGGGCGTCTCGGAGAAGTTCACCTTGACGCACGAGGCCTCCTCGAACGCCGGGATGAACGACTGGATGGCCGAACTCGACGGGCTGGGGATGAGGAAGATGTTGATCTCGCCCTTGTCGCCGGGCTCACCGCAGTCCTCCGCCGGTGCGGCGGTGGTCTCGACCGCCGCCGCCGTCGTCTCGACCGCCGCTGCCGTCGTCTCAACGGCTGCCGCCGTGGTCTCGACGGCCGCTGCGGTGGTCTCGACCGCTTCCTGGTCGTCGCCACCGCAGGCCGCCACCGTGACGGCCAGTGCTCCGGCGGTCATGAAGGCTGCCCATCGGCGCATCCGCGCCGGGCTCGAGTTACTCCTCATGTTGATATCCCCCTGTTCTGCTCTGCGCATGGCAGAGCCCCCTTCCGACGGAGTGTACGGAGCCACTCCTATTCAGTCAAGAGTGTTGACCGAATCGATCGATCCCGGCGCTGCGATACGCATCGTCGACGATGCCCATCGCCACCAACCCCACCTCGGCTGACGCAACGGGCACGGCGCCGCTGTGGCAGCAGCGGGCGAAGTCGGCCATCTGCGCCGCGTACATCGGCAGCGTGCAGTGCACGTAGTCGGCCGGAGCCGGAGTGGCCGGGGTGAACTGCGGCCAGATGCGCGCATAGCCCCTTGTGCCGTACACCTCGGTGTCGGCCTCCACCCCGTCGAGCCGCGGCTGCCACCACCCGCTCTCGACCACGCTGCGCACACCGTTCGACCACTCGATCAGCACCACTGCGTCGTCGTCGACCGCGTAGTCGCCGAACGCCGTGCCCACCGACGCCGTCACCCGGGCCGGGAGCGGGTCGCCCAGCAGGAAGCGGGCCGTGTCGATGGCGTGGATGCCCATGTCGATGAGCGCGCCGCCACCGGCCAGCGCCGGGTCGGTGAACCAGCCGCTCGGCCCCCACCCGGCGTGGATGCCGTATCCCCGGGTACGCACCGGTCGGCCCACCTCGCCCCCGGCGATGCGGTCGCGCACGGCGACGACCTCGTCGCGGTAGCGCCACATGTGCCCCACCAGCAGCGTGCGGTCGGCGGCGAGTGCTGCTGCGGCGATCTCACTGGCCTGGCCGAGGTGCATCGCCATCGGTTTGTCGAGCAGCACGTGCTTCCCCGCCTCGAGAGCTGCCATCGCCTGGGGATGATGGAACACGTTCGGGGTACCCACCACCACGGCGTCGACGTCGGCGGCCTGTACCGCCTCCGACCAGTCGTCGTCGCGGCGGCACACCCGGACGATCTCGAGCCCACACGCGAGTGCGGCCTGCTCGTGCAGTTTGCCGATGAAGCCGTACCCCAGCAGGGCCAGCCGCAGCGGTCGGGTCACGACGCGACCGCGATGTCGGCGGCGTGGGCCTGGATGCGGGCGACGGCACGAGCCACGTCGAGCACGTCCTCGCGCTCGGCCAGCAGCAGGCGGTGCTGCAGCCACACCGTGCTCGCTGCGGCGTGCTCGGCGCGGGGCAGGTGCTGTGTCGAGTAATCGATGGTGGGCGCGTGCTCGCGCAGTCGTGGCGCGAAGTTGCGGTTGCGGAACACCGCCAGGTCGGTGAGTGACGGGTACGACACCCCCATGGGCACGCCCTCGGCGGCCAACGCCGCCTCGAAGCGCCGCAACGGCAGTCCGGCGAACTGCTCGGCGTCGTAGTGGAACACGAAGCAGTAGTTGCCCTGGCTGTCCATGCGCGGATCGCGCCGCGGGGTACGCACCCCAGGGATCTCGTCGAGCGCCGCGTTCAGCGCCACAGCGTTGTCGTTGCGGATGCGGTTCTGGTCGGGGAACCGCTGCAACTGGCCGCTCAGCACGGCCCCCTGCCACTCGGTCATGCGCAGGTTCGAGCCGTAGGTGGCGTGGTGGTAGAACCACTGCCCCTTCACGCGGCCGCAGTCGGCGTAGGCCCAGGCTGCGTCGCGCAGCGCCTCGTCGTTGCAGATCAGCACACCGCCTTCGCCGGCGGTCATCAGCTTCGAGCGCTGCATCGAGAAGCTGCCGAAGTCGCCCCACGAGCCCACGCCCCTGCCGCGCCAGAACGTGCCGTGGGCGTGGGCGCAGTCCTCGATCAGGCGCAGGCCGCGGCGAGCGCACAGATCGGTGAGGGCGTCGAGGTCGGCGGCGGCGCCGGCCACGTGCACGGCGACGATGGCCTTCGTGCGCGGCGTGATCGCTGCTTCCGCCGCGACCGGGTCGATGCACAAGGTGTCGGCATCGATGTCGACCAGCACCGGCGTAGCGTTCACTGCCAGCACGGCGGCGGCCGAGGCGACGAAG
>JBEICS010000042.1:0-9301 GCA_040383925.1 Acidimicrobiaceae bacterium
GCAGGCACCACCGCCGCACCCAGTTCGTCGGCCACCACCCAGTCGCCAGGATGCACCGTTGCCTCACCGATCGTCACCGGTACATCGACGCTGGCGAACACCTGGCGGCCCGCCGAGTCGAGCGGCGACACACCCGAGGCGTAGAGCGGGAACCCGAGCGCCTCGATCGCCGACAGATCGCGGGTGAGCCCGTTGGTGACGACGCCCGCCACTCCGCGTGCCAGGGCCGCGGTGCTGAGCAATTCGCCCCACACCCCCGACCACCGTTCGGCGGCGGCGATCACCAGGACCGCGCCGTGACGATGCTCGTGCAGCGCGTCGAACAACGCGCCGTAGGGCTCGGCCGCCGGGCCGTCGATCGGCTCACACGCCAGGGTCACCGCCTCGCCCGCGATGGGGCCGCACGGCCACGCCGCCCCCACCTCGGGTCCGAGGAAGCTCTGACGATGGCCGAGTACATCCAGCACATCGCACACGAGTGCGGTGCCGAGGCCCGCCAGTTGGTCACTCCGGGTTGACTTGCTTGCGTCGTCCATCTGCAAATGATATAAACATCGGCCTCGGGGGAGCACCGCTCGGGGCCGGTGTGGGCACTTCCACACAACGTTTCACAGGGGGAAACATGGACACACATGGTACTGACGACGCCGTGAAGGGCGCGTCGGATCTCGCTGCCAGCTACCGCAACGGGAGGCTCAGCCGCCGCCAGTTCGGTAAGGGCCTGCTCGGCCTCGGCATCGGTATCTCGGCAGCTTCGGCAATCCTCGCCGCCTGTGGCGGCGAGGACGACTCGGGTGGCGACTCGGGCGGCGACTCCGGTGGCGACGCAGGCACGCCCAAGAGCGGCGGCGCGCTGCGTGAGGGCTACAACCGCGACGTCTCGAAGCACGACCCGATCACCACCAACTGGTACGACCCGGCATTCAGCGCCATCTACGAAACCATCGTCACCGATGGCAAAGAGGGCGACACCGTGCCGCAGTTCGCCAAGGCCTTCACGGTCAGCGACGACGGCCTCACCTACACCTTCGAGATCCCCGAGGGCCGCAAGAGCCACAGCGGCGGCGAGATGGGCGCCAAGCAGGTGGCCGAAGTGCTGCAGACCATCAAGGACACCAGCTTCATCGGTGGCGTGTCGACCGTGCCGTTCGAGGGTTACTCGGTCGATGGCAACAACGTCGTGCTGAAGATGAAGAACGCCTGGCTCGGTGCGCTGAACCCGCACAAGACCGGTTACTGGGCACTGCTCAACATCGACACCTGGAACGCTGCGGGCGGTAGCGACCCGTCGTCGACGTACGGCACCGACAGCGCCGATGGCACGGGCCCGTTCAAGCACACCGAATGGGTGCCGGGCAGCCACACGCTGGTCACCCGCTGGGACGACTACCCGGGCAGCAACACGCCCTACGTCACCAACAAGGGCAAGGCGTACCTCGACTCGATCCGCTGGAGTGTCATCACCGAAGCCGGCCAGCGCGCCACGCAGTTGGAGAACGGCGAACTCGACACCCTCATCGGGCCGAGCTACGCCGACCTCGAGCGCCTGAAGGGCAACAAGGACCTCACGGTCATCCAGCACCCCGAATGGTCGGGTTACCACCTCACGATGAACCGTGACTACCCCGAGTACTTCGGCGACCTGCTCACCCGACAGGGCCTGTCGCACGCCCTCAACCGGCAGGCGATGGTCGACGCGATCCTGTTCGGCAACGGCGACCCCACCTACGGCCCGTTCCCGAAGACCGACCGCCAGTACGACAAGAAGGTCGAGGAGTTCAACCAGTACGACGTCGAGCTGTCCAAGAAGAAGCTGGCCGAGGCCGGCTGGGTGGCCGGCTCCGATGGCGTCCTCGAGCGCGATGGCACCCGCTTCGAGTTCACCTACGTGGTGGAGGACGAGTCGTCGCAGAAGCTGGTGGCCGAAGCCGTGGCCCAGCAGTTCAAGGAAGTCGGCGTCATCGCCAAGTTGGAAGTGGTCGACCGCGCTGTCGCCTTCGAGCGGCTGTCGGGTGCGGGTCGCGAGTCTGCGCCGATGGGTCTGTTCTTCTGGCTCTGGCCGGTGCCGCTCGACATCCTGGTGATCTTCTCGTCGTCGGAGACCATTCCCGTGCCGAACTTCTCGCACGTGGCCGACGAGAACATCGACAACATCATCGGTGAGTGGCGTCAGTCGGGCACCCCCGAGACGGCACAGGCAGCGTCGTCGAAGTTCCAGACCTACTGGGCCGAGAACCTCCCGTACCTGCCGCTGATGAACCAGTACGCCACCTTCGTGCACCAGAACTACGTGAAGAACTGGCAGCCGTTCGTGTGGAACCTGTATCCGCTCTACAACGATGTGTGGATGGACAAGTAGTCCCTACATGGGGTGATGATGGTTCCCTGGTCAGGCTGGCCCACACGGGTCGGCCCGACCAGGGAACCGCCCCTTTTCCGGCCGGGCGACGAAGCCCCTGGCCGACGAAGGGAACGGCCGAGAAACCAAGGTGATCGATGAGTCGATTCCGCAGAGCGCGAAAGAACAAGCAGCTGATGATCGGCACCGTGATCGGTGTGGTCATCTTGCTGCTCGGCATCTTCGGTCCGCTCGTGTTCGGCGACTACGCCGCTCAGGACCTGTTGCTGTCGCACAAGCCGGTCGGCACCGAAGGCGCGTTCTTCGGCACCGACGCCCTGGGCCGCAACCTGGCAGCCCGTGCCACGTTCGGTATCCGCATCAGCCTGGTGGTGGCCATCTCGGTCACTGCACTCGCGGTGGTGCTCGGCACCATCATCGGCCTGTTCGCCGGCTTCCTGCGCGGAACGGCCGACAACGTGATCAGCTTCGTGATCGACTTCATCTGGGGCTTCCCGCTCATCCTCGTCGCCGTGCTGGCCGCAGCGAGCATCGGTTCGGGCCTGCTGCCCGTCATCATCGCCGTCGGTCTGGTGAACACCGTCGCCATCGCCCGCGTCGTGCGCGGTGAGGTGCTCGGTATCGCCGAGCGCGATTTCGTGGTGGCGGCCCGGGCCGGCGGCTACTCCACCATGCGCATCCTGTTCCGCCACGTGTTGCCCAACGTGGTGCCCGTGGCGCTCGTGCTGTCGTCGTACTACGTGGCGGTGGCCATCATCGCCGAGGCGGCCCTGTCGTTCGTGGGCCTCGGGGCCCAGCCTCCGCTGCCCAGCCTCGGCCAGATGGTCAGCGACGGCCGCAACTACCTGCAGTTGAACCACTGGGAGTCGACGATTCCCGGGGTGCTCATCTTCCTGATGGTGTTGAGCGTCAGCCTCATCGGTGACGGTCTGCGCGACCTGCTCGACCCGAGACTGCGCACCGCAGTGGAAAGGGCCAGCGCAAAGTGAAACGGATCGCCGTTCGCGTCGTCTCGACGCTCTTGCTGTTGTTGCTCTCGTCGCTCGCCGTGTTCGCCGCCATCCGCCTGTCGGGTGGCGATGTCACTGCTTCCCGTCTCCCGGCGTCGGCGACGGCCGAAGACCGAGAGCTGTTCCGCCAGCAGATCGGCCTCGACAAGCCGATCCTGTCGCAGTACGTCACCTACATGGGCAACCTGGTCACCGGCGACCTGGGCAACTCGCTCACCAACAACGCCGACATCGGCACACTGGCGAGCGACAAGATCAAGAACAGCGCCATTCTCGGCGCCACCGCGCTGTTCCTCGTGTTCGCCATCGGCATCCCGCTCGGCATGCTCGCCGCATTGAAGCGCAACACCTGGGTCGACACCGGTATCACGTCGTTCTCGGTGGCCGGCATGGCCATCCCCAACTTCTGGCTCGCCCTCATCTTGATCTACGTGTTCGCCACACAACTGCAGGGGCTGCCATCGGCCGGGCAGGGTGGTATCGAGCACCTCATCCTCCCCGCCGTGGTGCTGAGTGCCGAGGGCGTGGCCCTGACGGTGCGGATGACCCGCTCGGCCATGCTCGAGAACCTGGGGCAGGACTGGGTGCGCACGCTGCGCGCTGCCGGACTCTCCGAGCGGCGAATCGCGTTCAAGCACGTCCTGCGCAACTCGCTGCTGCCCATCATCTCCCTCGCCGGTCTGCGCGTCGGCCAGATCGTCGGCTATGCCCTCGTCGTCGAGACCATCTTCGGTTGGCCCGGTGTCGGCCAGACACTCGTGAATGCCGTGCTGCGCCGCGACTACCCGGTCGTGCAGTTCTTCTCACTCGTCCTCGTGGTCGCCGTCACGCTCGGCAATCTGTTCGCCAGCATCGGCTACACCCTCGCCAACCCGAAGCTGAGGAAGTGAGCGAGCCATGACCGATTCGCCTGCACCCCTCCTCGACATCGCCGATCTGTCGGTCGGCGTGCGCACCGAGGAGGTGTCGTACGACATCGTCCGCAACGTCAGCCTGTCGCTGCAACCGCGAGAAGTCCTCGCCGTCGTGGGCGAGAGCGGCTGCGGCAAGTCGCTCACGGCGTTGTCCGTGCTGGCGCTGCACGCCAGCCCCCCGCTGTTCGTGACGAACGGCTCGATCATGTACGGCGGCCGCGACCTCACCAAGGTGTCGATGGCCGAGATGCGCAAGATCCGCGGTGCCGAGATCGCCATGGTGTTCCAGGATCCGATGAGCGCGCTCGATCCGATGTTCACGGTGGGCACGCTGCTCACCTCGGCCGTGCGGTCGCACCAGTCGGTGTCGAAGGCGGCGGCCGAAGCGGCCGCACTCGATGCGCTCGCTGCCGCCGGCATCGAAGACCCGAAGCGTCGCTTCGCCGAGTACCCGTTCCAGCTGTCGGGCGGTGTGTCGCAGCGCGTGATGATCGCACTCGCGCTGGTGAACGACCCCAAGGTGCTCATCGCCGACGAACCCACGACGGCGCTCGACGTCACCGTCCAGGCCCAGATCCTCGAACGGCTTCGCGAACTGATCGACGAGCGTGGCATGAGCATCATGCTCATCACCCACAACCTCGGCGTGGTGGCGTCGGTGGCCGACCGCATGGCCGTGATGTACGCAGGCGAGGTGGTCGAGTCGGGGCGCACCGACGAGGTGCTCGATCGTCCGCAGCACCCCTACACCGCCGGGCTGATGGCTGCCGTTCCGCGCCTCGGCAACGAGTCCACGACGCTGGTGCCGATCAGCGGCCGAGTACCGCAGCCCAGCGAGTTCCCCACTGGCTGCGCGTTCGCCGAGCGGTGCAGCCGTGCCACCGACGAATGCCGCAACGCCCACCCGCAACTCGAAGTGCGGATGGGCGCGCACGTGCGTTGTTTCCATCCCGTCAGCGCTACGGAGTGAACCCCTGATGGCGGTCCGTGTGCCCTTCGTGCTCTCGTCCCCCATCGGCGAACTCCATGGCATCGAGGTAGCCCCTGCTGCGCCGGTGGCCACCGTGGTGCTGGCACACGACCTCGGCCGCGACCTCGACGAGTTCGCAGATCTCCCCGAACACCTGGCCCGCGCCGGCTTCACGGCCATCGCCGTCGACCTTCCGGGCCATGGTCTGTCCGCCGACGACGACACGACTCCCGAGGGATGTGCCATCGCCGTGCGTTCCGTGGTCGACCACGCGCTCCTCCGCGGCATGCCGGTAGGACTGGTGGCGAGTGGCCAGACAGCCACGGTGGGCATGGTGCTCGGCCACGACCAAGGCCTCGCCGCCCAAGTGCTCGTCTGTCCGGTGCTGAACGATGCCATCGCCGCCACCGGCGAACGCGAGTACGCGATGCGCATGGTCGTGCACGGCGAAGGCCCGTCGCTGGTGGGTACGGCGACACAGCGGTTCTTCTCACCGCTCATCGGCGAGAAGATGCTCGTGTTCAACCCTGCCATGCAGGAGGGCACGTCAGCCCTGCTCGACGCCAGCGCACTGCTGGCGCACGTGATGTTGTTCTTCCAGCGCTACCTGGCGCCCGAACCCAAGGAGTAGCCGGTCATGACCAAGGTCGTCGACGCCCACCTGCACCTGTTCCGCACCGATCGGCCCGAGCACCCGCGCACCACCTACGCCGTCATGGCCGAGGCCGATCGCGAAGAGCTGGCCGAGCGACTGCTGGTGGCCATGGAGGGTGCCGGGGTCGATCACGCCGTCGTGGTGCCCCTGTCGAAGGAGGACCACTACCTCCGCGAAGTGCTCGCCCAGTACCCCGGCAGGTTCGGTGGCATCGGCTTCTACGACCACACCCGCCCCGATGGCGTGGAGGGCCTCGCCGCCCGTCTGGAGCTGACGCCGATGAACGGCCTGCGCTTCTACGGCCTCGACGCCGGCCCCGACACCACCCCCGACACCCTGGCCTGCTATCCGGTGATCGAGATGATGGCCGAGCGCGGCCTGATCATGTGGTTCTACGGCGACCAGGTGCAGCTCGGGGTGCTCGACCAGATCCTCGAGCGCCTCCCGAACCTGCAGGTGGTGATGAACCACTCGGCGTTCCTGCCCGACATCACCACCGAGATGGCGATCGACGAGTTCAAGCGCCCCCACTTCGACGTGGAGCTGCCCCCGCCCGGACTGGTGGCCGTCGAGCGGATGGCTGCGAAGTACGCCAACCTGCACGTCCACTTCTCGGGTCAGTACGCCTTTAGCAAGCAGCCGTTCCCCTACCTCGATCTGCAGGATGTCGCCGAGCGACTGCTCCAGGCCTTCGGGGCCGACCGCATGCTGATGGCCTCGGACTGGCCATGGATCGAGTTCGAGCCCGGCTATGCGCAGGTGCTCTCGCTCGTCGACCACCTGCTGCCCGACATCACGGCCGACCAGCGGGCTGCCATCCGCGGTGGTACTGCCGCTCGACTGTTCGGATTCTGACGACGCCGAAGCGAACTTCGGTCAGCGACCTGCGCCCCACTCGAGCACCGACTCGGCGAGCCGGGTGATGCCCGTGCGCAGGTCGTCGTCGCTCGCCGCCAGCGACACCCGCACGAAACTGCCCGACTCGGGTCCGAATGCAGTGCCCGGCACCACGGCGACGCGCCGGTCGGTGATGAGCCGCGAGACGAAGTCGGTGTCGGCCATCTTGGCGCCACGGATGTCGATCATCGTGTAGAACGCGCCGGTCGGCATCGAGTACGGCACCCCATGGTCGTCGAGGATCTTCGTCACCAGGGCAGCACGGCCGGTGTAGGCCGCGCGCATCTCGGCCACGCACGATTGGTCGCCTCGGATGGCGGCCACCGCGGCGCGTTGCGCCGGCGAGTTGATGCACGACGTGGTGGGCTCCTGCGCCCGCAGGATGTGCGAGACGATGGGCTGCGGGCCGACGAGATAGCCCACTCGCCAACCGGTCATCGCGTACGTCTTCGAGAAGCTGAACGTGGCGATCACCCTGCCCTCGGTGTCGAGCGGCAGCATCGACACCGGTGGGCGGTCGAACCAGATCTCGTCGTAGACCTCGTCGGAGATCACCCACAGATCGTGTGCCGCTGCCAGTTCGAGGATCTCGCGCAGGCGTTGCTCGGGGATGATCGCACCACTCGGGTTGCCCGGCGAGTTGAGCAGCAGCACCTTGGTGCGGGGCGTGATCCGTGATGCGATGTCGTCGACCGTGGGCACCAGGTCGTGCTCGATCCGCAGCGGGAAGTACACCGGCACGGCGCCGAGCAGCCTGGTCATCTGCAGGTAGTTGGGCCAGCTCGGATCCGAGATCAGCACCTCGTCTCCCGGATTCACCAATGAGGCGAGCGTGCTGAAGATGGCGGCCACTGCGCCGTTGGTGATGATGATGTCGTCGGCCGTGGTGGTGATGCCGTTCACCCGCGCCAACTTGTCGACCAGTGCCTCGCGCAGATCGCCGATGCCTGCGTTGGGTGTGTAGCGGGTGAAGTCGGCAGCGAGGGCTTCCACCGCCGCCTGCTTCACGTGCGCCGGTGTGGGAAAGCTGGGCTCGCCCACCTCGAGCCGGATGCAGTCGGGATACTTGCTCGCCTCGTCGAACACTCGACGGATGCCCGACCGCGGCACATGCTGAATGGCGTTCGACGGTGACGGCACCGTCATTGGTCGACACCGTTCGGGAAGTGGCACGAAACCTGGTGGCCGGCTCGCAACTCGACGAGTTGCGGTTCCTCGGCAGTGCACCGCGCCTGGCCCTCACCGACCGGGCAGCGCGGGGCGAACTGACAGCTGGTGCCCTCACCGCCCGCGCTCGACACGTCGCCGCGCAACAGGATGCGGCGCCGTTCGCGTTCTGCGTGCACATCAGGGATCGGGCTGGCCGACAACAGCGCCTGGGTGTAGGGGTGCGAGGCCTCGCGGAAGATGGTGGCCGGATCGCCGAACTCGACGATCTTGCCCAGGTACATCACCGCCACCAGATCGGCGACATGCTCGACGACCGCAAGGTCGTGCGACACGAACAGGTAGGTGAGGTTCAGCTTCTTCTGGAGATCGATGATGAGATTCAGGATCTGGGCCTGCACCGACACGTCGAGCGCCGACACCGGCTCGTCGAGGATGAGCACGGTGGGCTCGAACGCGAGGGCTCGGGCGATGCCGATGCGCTGGCGCTGGCCACCCGAGAACTCGTGCGGATACCGGTCGGCGACCCGGGGGTCGAGGCCCACCAGTTCGAGCAGCTCGCCCACCCGCTGGCGCGCCGCCGGCTTCGCCATCCCGAGGTGGGTGAGCAGTGGCTCGCCGACGATCTGGAACACCGACTTGCGCGGATTGAGCGAGCCGTACGGATCTTGGAACACCACCTGCAGACGGCGGCGCACCTGCTTCAGCGCGGCCTTGTCGAGCGCCAGGATGTTCTGCATCTCGCCGTCGCCGGTGCGCAACATGATCTCGCCCGACGTCGGTTCGATCAGGCGAAGGATCGCCTTCATCAGGGTGGTCTTGCCACATCCCGACTCGCCGACGAGGCCGAGGGTCTTGCCCGCCGGGATGTCGAGCGAGATGCCCTTCAGCACCGAGGTGCGCGAGGTGCCGCCGAGCGACAGCGCCGAGCGGCGCGCATACGAATGGTGGACATCGCGGATCGACACGGCAATGGTGTCGGCACTCGGCGCTGTGGTGATCGTCACACGGCGGATGCTATAACCTAAGCGAGGTCGAGGCAATGGTGCCGACCCGTTGGGCCGGCCGCACACCACAGGAGACAACACCATGAGTGAGGAATATCGCGGCGCGATGGGCGGTCTGGCGAACGACGAGATGGATGCCTTTCTCGGCTCCGACGCGCTGGCGCGGCTCGCAGTTCTCCGGCCCGACGGCGCCCCCTACGTGGTGCCCATCTGGTATCAGTGGCACGACGGCGCCTTCTGGTTCGTCGGCCGCGAGCGTTCCGAGTGGTGCCGCTACATCGAGGCCGATGGTCGCGTGTCGGTGGTGATCGACAAAGAGCAC
>JBEICS010000043.1:0-9239 GCA_040383925.1 Acidimicrobiaceae bacterium
GAAGCCCTGGCAACGGCCGGCGAGCGCACGGGTGCGCCGTCGCAACCCGTCGGGGTCGACCGCCGGTAGCGCACCTGTGCAGGCGGCCACGATCTCGTCGGCGGTCACCCGTTCGCAGTGGCACACGATCCGGCCACCCCGCTGGTAGGGCCGCTCACCGGCCTCGCCGAGCGGGGTGCGGCGCACCTCCACCAGGGTCGCCGGTTCGGCCGGCTGCAGGTCGAGCCCGATACCGGTCAGCCGTTCGGCCGCCTCTTCGGCGAGCGCCATCGAGGCGGTGAGCCCCGTCGAGCGGATGGCGCCCAGGCACACGTAGCGGGCACCCGCTTCGGTCGACACCTGATAGTCGCTGAACTCGCAGGCCGGGCGGAGGCCTGCATACACCGCGGTCACTTCCTCGTCGACGAGGGCAGGCAGGATCCGGCGACCCTTGGCGAGCAGGCCGTCGAGCCCGGCCCGTGTGGAGCCGGTGGCGGTGCGGTCGTCGATGTCGTCGGCGGTGGGGCCGAGCATCACGTTGCCGAACACCGTCGGCGCGACGAGCACACCTTTGGTGGTGGCGGTGGGCACCGGCAGCACCGTGCGGTGCAGCAACGGCCGGGCCACCTTGTCGAACACGATCAGCTCGCCGCGCCGCGGCCGGATGGTGAACCCGTCGAACCCCATCGCCCGGTGCAGGGTGTCGCCGTGCAGACCGGCGGCATTGACGACGAACCGGGTGCGCACTCTGCGGCCGTCGGTGGTGACGAGGGTAGTGACATCGGCCGCGATGTCGACTGCGGTGATGCGGTGGTCGAGCAACAGGGTGCAACCGTTGGCCATTGCCTGTTCGGCGAAGGCGAGGGGTGTCGCCCACGGGTCGATGATGTGCTCGTCGGGCACCACCATCGCGCCGGTCGCGCCGGGGCCGAGATGGGGTTCGAGTTCGTAGGTCGCAGCGGCATCGATCACCTCGGCCCGCGTGTACCCGTTGGCAGCGGCTTTGGCGACGAGCGACGGCAGGGTTGCCGCCTGCTCGTCGTCCCACGCCACGAGGACGGCACCGGTGTGTTCCACCGAGATGCCGGCCGTCGGCGCATAGGCGCTGAGCAGTTCGTAGCCGCGGGCCACCAGGCGGGCTTCGAGCGTTCCGGGCGTCGCGTCGAAGCCGGTGTGCAGGATCGCCGTGTTCGCCTTGCTGGTGCCGGCACCGACATCGCGGTTGGCGTCGAGGAGCGCCACCCGCAGCGGGCGGTCGCCGGTGCGGTGCAGCGACAGCAGGCGCGCAACCGCGCTGCCCACCACACCTGCACCCACTACCACGACGTCGTACTCGGGCGTGTCGCCGGTGTCGTTCATCGGTCCATCGTGGCTGCCGCCACCTCGAGCCAGGCAGACAGACGCGCCTCGGCCTCATCGGCACGCATACGGGGCTCGACCACCTGTGGCGCGGCCGAGCCGGCAGTGGGGTCGGCGAACGCCAGGCCGGCACCGATGGCAGCGAACTCGGCCACACCCATCACCGTGGCGTGCGGCGAGGGGTACACCTCGACGGGTGCCTGCAGCAGATCGGCCTGCGCCTGCAGCAGGGTGGCGCTGCGGGTGAGGCCGCCGTCGACCCGGAGCACCTGCAGCGGTGCGCCGAGGTCGGCCGCCACGGCCCGGGCCAGCAGCGCCACCTGCGCGGCGATGCCGTCGATGGCAGCCCGCACCAGATGCCCGCGCTCGGTGGCCAACGACATGCCGGTGAAGGCTGCTCTGGCGTGCGGCTTCCAGAATGGCGCCGCCAGGCCCGCCAGTGCGGGGACGAACGTGGTGCCTCCGCTGTCGGCCACCGCGCCGCCGAGCCGGTCGAGGTCGGCGGGTTCGGTGATCACGCCGATCTGCTGCAGCCAGGTGACCGCTGCACCGACGGTGAACACCTGGCCGTCGAGACACCAGGTGAGGTCGTCATCCAGTCGCCAGGCCGGGCAGCCGACCAGTCCGTTGGTTGAGCGCACGGGCCGATCGCCCGTGCACGCCAGCAGGAAGGCGCCCGTGCCATAGGTGCACTTGGCCTCGCCCGCCCGGCGGCAGCGTTCGGCGAACAGGGCAGCCTGCTGGTCGACGCAGGCACCGGTGACAGCCATCGGCGCGCCGAACACCGTCGTGGTGCCGATCGGCTCGGCGTTGGCGACTACACGCGGCAGGTCGGCGGGGTCGATGCCGAACACGGCGCAGGCCTCATCGCTCCAGGCACCGCTGTCGAGGTCGAGCAGCAGCGACCGGCCAGCCGTCGCCACATCGGTGACGAACGCTCCGCACAACCGGTGCAACAGCCACACGTCGGTGGTGGTGACGGTGGCATCGCTGCCGCTACTGGCAGGCACGTGCTCGCGCAGCCACACCATCTTCGGCGCCACGAAGTACGGGTCGAGTTCGAGGCCGGTGATGGCAGCGAGGCGCGGTCCATGAGCGGCCAGGCGCTCGCACACATCGGCCGAGCGTCGGTCCTGCCACACCATCGCCCGGCCGAGCGGGGCGCCTGTGCGTCGGTTCCATGCCAGCACGGTCTCGCCCTGATTGGCGAGGCCCACGGCGTCGATCGTCGGGTGCCCGGCCTGGGCCAGTGCCGCCGAGCCGGCCGCGAGCACGCTCGCCCACAGTTCCTCGGGGTCGAGTTCCACCGAGCCGTCGGTGCCGCTGTGGACCGCTACCGACACCTCGGCCAGGCCGATCACACGGTCGCCGTCGATGACCGCAGCCTTGGTGGCCGACGTGCCTTGGTCGATGGCGAGCACCGTCATGGCCGTGAGCGTAGAACGCGTCAGGGTGTGTCGAGTGCGGCCAGCGCGGCGTCGGCCCACTCGACGACGGCCTGTGCCGTTCGACGGCCGTGGTCGATCGTGAGCAACCAGTACGGCCGATCGGCTTCGTACCCGGCCTCGGTTCGCACCTCGAGGTCGATCGCGGTGAGCGTGTCGAGCATGGCGCAGGCTCGGTCGCGTTCGGTGAGGAGGAGGTGCCGGCAGTGTTCGTCGCCCAACTGTCGTCCGAAGAACAGTTGCAGCAGCAACGGGTTGCGCGGTGGCGCAGCGGGGCCGAGTTGCACGAGCCAGTCGCGTAGCCGCCGTCGGCCTGTGGCGGTGATGCGGTAGCGGCGGCTGCCCTCGCGCGCAGCCGGGCTGCTGGTGATGAGTCGTTCCGCTTCGAGCGAGGCGAGTGACGGGTAGATCTGCCCGAAGCTCTCACGCCAGAAGTGGCCGATGGTGGTCTCGATGTTGCGACGCAGCTCGTACCCGGTCATCGGCTCGACCGACAGGGCCCCGAGCACGGCCACACGCGAGCGATCGGCCGAGGTGGTGCTGCCGGGACCCTTGCGTCGAGCGGTCATGACTCGTAGTGTATCTGCCAGATATATGCGTCCTCATGCTGTTTTCCTCGCCGGTCTCGCCCTGCTCGCTGTGTCGTGCAGCGGTAACGACCGATCCGCCTCCCAGACCTCCGCCGCCACCATCTCGTCCGATCCTGCGTCGAGCGCGGTTGCGACCGCTCCGGCTGCCTCGACGTCGGCCCCCACCACGGCCCCGGCTGCCACGACCGTGCCGACCACCGCGGTGCCCGTCGCTACCGGCCGTGGTGAGGCGCTCGCCGCCGAGTTCGCGCCACGGCTCGACGAGGCGCTGGCTGCCGAGTTCGCGGCGTCGCCGGAACTGCAGGGCTACGTCGTCCTTCTGCGCGCCGACAACGGCTTCGCCTACACGGGTGCGGCCGGCGATGCCGCAGCCGACTCGTCGTTCCGCATCGCCAGCGTCACCAAGATGTTCACCTCGGCTGCAACGCTGCGGCTGGTCGAACAGGGCCGGTTCGGTCTCGACGACCCGATCGCACAACTCGTCGAACCCGAGACAGTGGCGTTGCTCGAGTCGGGTGGCTACGACCCGTCGATCATCACCGTGCACCACCTGCTCACGCACACGGCGGGGTTGTTCGACTTCACGTTCGGCCCGGGCGTCGACTTCGTGGGAACGGTGTTCGCCGACCCGCAGCGTCGCTGGACCCGACGCGAGCAACTCGAACTCGCCATGCAGGGCGAGCCGGTCGGCCCTCCCGGTGGGCAGTACCACTACAGCGACACTGCCTACGCGCTCCTCGGCGAGATCGTCGAGCGTGCCACCAGCACCACGCTGGGTGCGGCGATGCGCGATCTGCTGCGTTTCGACTCGTTGGGCATCACGCACACCTATCAGGAGTCGATCGACCCGGAGCCCGATGGCCAGCCACCGCGACTGCACCAGTGGTTCGGCGATGTCGACACCTATGGCTGGGACCCCAGCCTCGACCTGTACGGCGGTGGTGGCCTGGTGTCGACCACCACCGACCTGGCGACGTTCGTCGAGGCCCTGCTGGGTGGCCGTGTCTTCGACGAGCGCACCACGCTCGAGGCGATGCTCAGCGTGCCCACCACCAACGATCCGGTGTCGGTACCGGGCGACCCGGCCATCTTGTCGGCGGCAGCGGGAATCTTCCGTCAAGAGGTGGCCGGCGTCGAGTGCTGGGGTCACGAAGGGTTCTGGGGTGTACAGGTGTTTCGCTGCCCCGACCTCGGGCTCACCCTCGTCGCATCGTTCAGTCAGGCCGCGCCACCACCCAGCTTCACCGGGGCCACGCTCGGGGCCGTTGTACTCGATCTGTTCGCAGCCCTCGACGCGTAGGCTGCGCGCCATGGCGTTCACCGGTTTCCCCGACGCGGCGTTCGACTTCTACGAACGGCTCGCCGCCGACAACACGCGCACGTTCTGGCAGGCCAACAAGGCGGTGTACGCCGAGGCGGTGCGCGCCCCGCTCGACGGGCTGCTCGACGAGTTGGCCGAGTACGGGCCGTTCCATGTCTTCCGGCCGTACAAGGACGTGCGGTTCTCGAAGGACAAGATCCCGTACAAGGACCACCAGGGTGCCTACGGCGAGAGCGAGGGCGGCGCCGGGCACTACATCCAGGTGTCGGCTCGCGGGTTGATGGTGGGTACCGGCTACTACGCCATGGCCACCGATCAGTTGGCCCGGTTCCGGGTCGCCGTCGACGCCCCTGCCCAGGGGGCCGAGCTCACCACCATCGTCGCCGCCCTGGTGAAGAAGGGTTACGCGGCGGGCGCGATCGGCGAACTGAAGACGGCACCGCGGGGTTACCCGAAGGACCATCCCCGCATCGAGCTGCTGCGCCGCAAGGGACTGATGGTCACGCGCTCATGGGAGCACGCCGCGTGGATGGGCACGCGCGCCGTGGTGAAACGGGTCCGCGACACCTTCACCGCGGCCGACGAGATGAACGCCTGGCTCGACACCCACGTGGGCCCGAGCACGCTCGCCCCCGACGACGACGAACTGGCCCGCTTCGGTCCGTTCTGACGCAACGCCTGGCGCGTCAGTTCACGGGCAGCCACACGAGTGAGAAGTACTTCACCGAGATGTCGGTGCGCTTCGGCGCCACCTCGTAGCTGCTCAGGTCGGCAGCAACGGAATTCCACTTCTCGTCGAGGGTCAGGATCTCCTGCTCGGCCTGCTCCTGCAGGTCGGCCAGCTGGTCCTCCAGCGAGTCGACCTTGCCCTGTGCAGCCTGCACCCGCTCGCTCGCCGTGGCCGACCGCCCGCGAGCGCCGGCGGCCCGGCCGAGTTTGGTGACCGCCGACCGGCGCGATCTCGCGCCGCCGAACAGACCGCCGAGCACTGCATCGACTGCGCCGATCACCTCGCCGGTGCGGCGGTTGCTGCGCTCCTGCTCGAGTACGTTCACTCGCCCCTCGGCCGTCTTCAACTGTTCCTGTACGCGTGCCAGCTTGGCGGCGTACTTCTCCTTCAGTTTCGCCGTGTCGGCATCGGCGCGCTCGTCGGCGGCCAGACGACAGCGGGCGGCGAATGCCTCGTCGGTCTCGCCGGGCCGACCGATGAGCTTGAGTTCCTTGTTGGCGGGCACCGTCAACCGCTGCGACTGGTAGAGGTGGTCGACCAGGCTCTTGTTCAGCTTGGTCCAGAACGTCTTGGTGGCGATGGGTGCGTCGCAGATCCGGTAGGGCAGGTTGGCCGGTGGCGTGGTGAGCAGGTCGCGGTCGTCGTAGTCGACCGCGATGGCCCGGCTCATGTCGGCCAACTCGTCGAGCGGGGTGAGCACTGCCTCGAACTCCAGTTCGTGGCTCAGTTCGGCCCGGGTGTCGACGAAGCGCACCACCACGCGCGACATCGCGGCGGCGACCAGCCGGGTACCGCGCGGGTCGGCGCCCACGTCGGCCAGCCAGGGTGCGGCCACGTCGATCCAGCGGATGGCTACGTCGTCGGCCACCTTCGGCATGAGCGGCGACTCGTCGGCGGCCAGCGCGGCAGGCGCCGACGTGGTGACGGGTGCGAACGGCGTCGTGGGTGCGCCGGGCACCACGGCTGCCCCGGCGGACGGCGGCGGGGGAGGGGGCAGCGGTGCTGCCGTACCAGCGGCGGGCGGGGCGAACGAGCCCGTCGTCGGTGCGGGTGCCGGTGCAGTGGGTGCCGGTGCAGTGGGCGCTTGCTTCTGGTCGGCCATCACCTGCGCGATCTGGTCGCGGGTGAGCGGACCGCGCAGGTAGCTCATCGCCCAGCGCGACGTGAACACCTCGGGTTGGTCCTTCCCGGCGCGGCGCAGCACGAACTCGCGCTTGGCGAGGCCGCTGATGGTCTGGCTCACGGCGTTCACGTCGACGCCACCCGATGCTGCGCTCATCCCGTCGAGCAGACGCATCTTGTCGCGCTCGGTCTGCAGGCGGCCGATCATCCAGGTGCCGGCGTTCGACAGTGCCTTGTAGTCGACATCGACCGGGTTCTGGGTGCTCACCACCACGCCCACGCCGAAGGCGCGGGCCTGCTTGAAGAGCGTCATCATCGGCTGCTTGGTGGGCGGGTTGGCGGTGGGCGGCAGGTAGCCGGCCACCTCGTCCATGTAGAGCAGGGCGCGCAGGTCGGTGGTGCCGCTCTGGCGGCGCATCCAGGTGACCAGCTTGCTGAGTACCAACGTGGTGACGAACTGGCGCTCGGTGTCGCCGAGGTGAGCGGTAGTGATGATGGCGCAGCGGGGCGCACCCGTGGGTGTGCGCAGCATGGTGTCGATGTCGAGCGGGCTGCCACTCATCCACGACCCGAACGACGGCGAGGCCAGCAGGCCGTTCAGCCGCATCGCGAACGCGTTGCGGTCGTTCGGCGGGAAGAATTCGTCGAGTTCGAACACACCCAGCTTGCGAATGGGCGGCTTCAGTGCCAGGCCCACCAGCGTGGGGATGTCGAGCCCGCGTCCGTGCTGCCACTCGTTGATGATCAAGTTGGTCAGCAGGATGTGTTCGCGGCTCGACAGCGGGTCGGCATCGATGCCCACCAGGCCCAGCAGGCCGCTCACGAACCCGCCCACCTCGTCGGTGACGGTCTCGAGATCGCTCATGTCGCGCGGGACGGTGAGCGAGCCCACCACGTCGAGCGGCACGCCCGATGTGGAGCCGGGCGTGTACACGGTGAAGTCGACCCGCTGACGCAGCGCCCCGATGTCGGCGCCGCCCAGGTTCCAGCCGGCCAACCCCTTGGTCCAGGTCTTGGCCTGCCCGGCGGCATAGTCGGCCACGGTCTGGCCGGCCTTCTCGGCGTCGCCGGGGTTCACCCACGGTTCGAAGTCGCGGGGTGCCAGTTCGGGGAACGTGAGGCACAGATTGGTGAGGTCGCCCTTCGGGTCGATGAGCAGCGTCGGCACCCCGGCGCGCAGGGCCTCCTCGATCAGCACCACGCCCAGGCCGGTCTTGCCCGACCCGGTCATGCCCACGATCACCCCGTGCGTGGTGAAGTCGCCGGACCCGATGATGGTGTGCTTGTCGGTGCGCTCATGGGTGGCGGCGTCGATCATGCCGCCGAGCAGGAAGTCGGCCATGAGCGGCGAGCGTAGTTGGCGGGTCGTGGCGTGGTTCGTGGGGTGAGTGGGGTCGGGCCTGGCAGACTGGGCGGCGTGACTCTCGCCCCTTCTCACGACGACATACTGCGCGACGCGCTCGAGAACCAGTTCGGCCTGGCCGACACGGTGGTCGACGCCGCCTCGCTCGCCAACAGCGTGGCCCGCTTCCGCGAACAGGGCATCGTGCTGCCCACGTTCGCCCAACTCGCCGATCCCAGCGGCATCGACCCGGCCCTCACGGCCGGGGTCGACAAGAACGCTCCCGACCCCCGCAACCTGTGGCGGGTGCACTGGTACAACGACCTGGCGGGCAACCGCGTGTCGGTGCCCGACCACATCGTGCTGCCCAAGGCGCTCACCGGCGTCGACAGCCCCATCATCGTGGCCTTCGGCGACCGGTTCCCGATGATCACCGCGCACAAGGTGCTCGCTGCCTACAGCTGCCTGGCGCCCCGCGTGGTCACCGGCCAGTTCGATCCCACCCGCCACCGTGCCATCTGGCCCAGCACCGGCAACTACGCCCGTGGTGGCATCGCAATCAGCCGCATCATGGCCAGCCGCGGGGTGGCCATCCTGCCCGCCGGCATGAGCCAGGAGCGGTTCGACTGGCTCGACCAGTGGTGTGCGAATCCGGCCGAAGACGTCATCAAGACCGTGGGCACCGAGAGCAACGTGAAGGAGATCTACGACGCCTGCAACGAGCTGGCCAAGGATCCCGGGAACTTCGTGCTCAACCAGTTCTGCGAGTTCGGCAACCACCTCGGCCACTACGAGGTCACCGGCCGGGCGCTGGGCCACGTGTTCGAGACCGTGCGCGCTGCCAGTGGTCGCGACCTGCTCCTGGCGGCATTCACCAGCGCCACCGGCTCGGCTGGCACCATCGCCGCGGGCGACCGGCTGAAGGACGACTACGGCACGCGCATCGTGGCCGTCGAGGCGCTCGAGTGCCCGACGATGCTCGAGAACGGGTTCGGCGAGCACAACATCCAGGGCATCGGCGACAAGCACATCCCGCTGATCCACAACGTCACCAACACCGACGTCGTCGTCGCCATCAGCGATCACGCCACCGACGAACTCGACGTGCTCTTCAACAGTGACGAGGGTCGTCGCTTCCTGGTGGACCGCAAGGGTGTGTCGGCCGACCTGGTCGCCGCTCTGGAGCATTTCGGCTTCTCCGCGATCTGCAACGTGCTCGCGGCGATCAAGACGGCCAAGTTGCTCGGCCTCGGCCCCGACGACGCGATCGTCACGATCGCCACCGACGGTGCTGGGTTGTACCCGAGTGAGCGGGCCAAGACGCTCGATCGCCGTTTCGGGGGCGAGTTCA
>JBEICS010000044.1:0-9196 GCA_040383925.1 Acidimicrobiaceae bacterium
GCCACGGTGGTGTTCTGGAAGATCGACGAGAGCCGCGCCCAGTCGTCGGCGTTCCGCTGGGACTTCTACGTCGTCTGATCCACCCGCCCGGGCCACCCGTCTAGTTCGGTAGTTCGCCGGTGTCGAGCAGGTGCACGAAGCCGGCCTCGTCGAGCACCGGCACGCCGAGTTCCTCGGCCTTGCTGAGCTTCGATGCTCCCGGTTCGGCGCCCACCACCACGGCGAAGGTCTTCTTGCTGACGCTGCCCGGGCTCTTGCCGCCGCGACCCTTCACGGCGGCTTCGGCCTCGTCGCGTGAGAACCCGACCAGGGTGCCCGTGACCACCACGGCCTTGCCGGCGAGCACCTGCGGAAGGCGGCTCACCTCCACCTTGCCGAACTCGACCCCGGCGGCGCGCATCTTTTCGATCATCGCCCGGTTGGCCGGGTTCGCGAACCAGCGCACGATGGACGCAGCGATGATCGGCCCCACACCGTCGGTGGTGGCGAGGTCGGCCTCGGAGGCGTCGGCCACGGCGTCGAGCGTGCCGAACGCGGCGCTGATCGACTCCGACGCCGACGGCCCGAGCCCCTTGGCCCCCAGCGCGGTGAGCAGCCGCGGCAACGGCCGGTGCTTCGACTCGTCGATCGCGGCCACCAGCTTCTCGGCGCTGATGCGGGCGAAGCCCTCCAGTTGCATCAGCTGCTCGACGGTGAGCGCGTAGATGTCGCCGGGGTCGGCCACCAGGCCGGCGTCGCTGAGCTGGAACACGGTGCGTTCGCCGAGTCCCTCGATGTCCATCGCCCCGCGACCGGCGAAATAGATGATGCGCTGGTCGCGCTGGAACGGACAGCTCGGCTCGACACAGCGCGTGTCGGCCTCGCCCTCGGCGCGCACCAGTTCGGTGCGCAGGTCGCACGGGCACAGGGTGGGGAACTCCCACGGTGTGCTGACCGGGTCGCGCAGCGACATCACGGGCCCCACCACCTCGGGGATGACGTCGCCCGCCTTGCGCACCACCACGGTGTCGCCGGGCCGCACATCCTTCAGCCGCACCTGGTCCTGGTTGTGCAGCGTGGCCATGCCCACCGTCGAACCGCCCACGAACACCGGCTCGAGCACGGCGAACGGCGTGGCCCGACCGGTGCGGCCGATCGACACCTGGATGTCGCGCAGCACCGTGGTGCGCTCTTCGGGTGGGAACTTGTAGGCGATGGCCCAACGCGGCGCCCGCGACGTGAAACCCAGCACCTCGCGCTGGGCGAGGTCGTCGACCTTCACCACCGCGCCGTCGATCTCGTAGCCGAGCGCATGGCGGTGCTGCTGCCAGTGATCGCAGAACGCGTACACGTCGTCGAGGTGTTCGAACCGGCGGATCTCGGGGTTCACCGGGAACCCGAGCCCGGCGAGGAACTCGAGGGTCTGGTGGTGGGTGGTGAACTCGGGCCCGCCCACCACCTCGCCGAGCTGGTAGCTCCAGAAGGCCAGCACCCGCGACGCGGTGATGCGCGGGTCTTTCTGGCGCAGGCTGCCGGCAGCGGCGTTGCGCGGGTTGGCGAACAGCGGCTGGCCCGCCTCGGCGGCACGGGTGTTCAGCGCCTCGAAACTGCTGATGGGCATGTACACCTCGCCGCGCACCTCGACCACCTCGGGGGCGCCGGCGGGCAGCCGCTTGGGCACCGCCTCGATGGTGGCGACGTTGAGCGTGACGTCTTCGCCCATCCGGCCGTCGCCGCGGGTGGCGGCCTGCACGAACACACCCTGCTCGTAGCGCAGGCTCATGGCCAGGCCGTCGATCTTCAGTTCGCACACGTACGCCGCGGCCGCACCCGCCAGACCCTTCGCCACACGCTCGCCCCAGGCCGTGAGCTCGCCCACGTCCATGGCGTTGTCGAGGCTGGTCATGGGCACGCGGTGCTCGACCTCGGCGAACGACGACGACAGCCGACCGGCACCCACCTCGCGGGTGGGTGAGTCGCCTGCTGCCAGCTCGGGGTGCGCCTGTTCGATGTCGCGCAACTCGCGCACCAGCGCGTCGTAGTCGGCGTCGCCGATCTCGGGCGCGTCGAGCGCGTAGTACCGCTCGTTGTGGTAGCGGATGAGGCGGGTGAGTTCGGCCACCCGCTGCGCGAGGAGGTCGCCGGCGGTCACAGCGGCGAGTGTACGGCGGGGGTCAGGCGCCCAGGACGAACCGGGTGGCGGTGGCCTGGTCGTGCACCCGCTTGCCGAGTTCGGCGACGATGGCAGCCACGCGCTCGGCGACGGCCGGGGTGTGCGTGCCGAGGCCGCACTCGGGCGTGATCATCGACTGCTTGCGCAACTGCACCTGGTCGCACCCGTGCTGCACGAGTTCGCACCACAGGTCGCTGAGCCGTCTCCAGGGTCGCTCGGCCGTGGTGGGGATGGGGCCGTCGGTGGGCACCGCACCCCAGGCGACGACACCGCCGCGGTCGAGGAACTGCTGCAGGTAGCCGGCGCTGCCCACCACCGACGGGCGGGCGGGAAGCGACAGCACATGGGGCCCGGCCGCGATGAGCGCCGACCAGTCGGCCTCGCCGCAGCAGTGCAGGCCCGACACGGCGCGGCCCTCGATGGCGGCCAGCGCGCCCGACACCAGGTCGATGGCGGTGTCGGGAGCGATCGGGAACGCCGGATCGGTGAGGTGCACGAGATCGGGCTCGTCGATGAACACCATCTGCTGCGCCACGGGCAGCGACTCGGCGACGATGTCGAGCAGGTGGTGCAGGTGCGACCGGACGGCGCGCACCGCGGTGTCGAACGCGAGGTGCTCGGGCACCCCGGCCCGGATGAGCGCCATGCCCAACGTGACCGGCCCCACCAGTTGCCACTTCACCGCAGGAAGGTCGCGCGGTGCGGCGGCGAGGAAGGTACGCAGACCGGTGAACGCGTCGTGCTGCACATCGGTGAGCACCGGATCGACCGGGTCGACGCGGGCGACGTCGACGGAGATGGCCCCGTACTGGCCGACGGTGACCCCCTCGATGCCCAGCAGGGCCTGGGCGATCTGGCCCTCGGCGGGCGAACGTCGCGGCAGGGTGGGGATGGCCGGGATGCTCGACGCCCGGAGGGCGAACGCCGCGGCAGCGTCGAGATCGCGGTGTGGCAGCGCGCCCATCGCCGTCGTGGCCCCATTGGAGAACATCGGATCGAGCACGTCACCTCCCCTGTCGTCGGTGGCCCCTGGTCGTCGGTGGGCGGACCCTCCGTCGAATCGTCGCGGTGACGGCTCCATCGTTGCATGAGGCACCCTCCGAACGACAAACCAAGCCAGGAATCCAGATGGGCCGCCGAACCTGCACGCCGTGCCGAACAGCCGTGTCGAACAGGCGTGTCGTCAGGTACACCTGGCTACCCTGTCGGCCGTGTCAACCACCCCGGTCACACCCCGCGCCACCCAGGCCATCGTCTGGCTCGCCCGCCTCGCCTGGCTGTTGCTCGCGGTGGTCGGCGGCGCCGGGTTCGGACAGGCCCTGGCCTCGCACAGCCGAGCCGTGCAACTGGTGGGCACCACGACGCTCTGGATCGCCTGGGCCGTCGTGGCGCTCGCGCTGGCCGTGCCGTCGACGGTGGGCCTGACCGCAGCACGTGCCCTGTCGCCCATGGCACTGGTTGCGTCGACTGTTGCTGCGATCGCTGCCGACACTGCCGGGGCCGGTGTCGTGGTGGCTGTCGCGGCGTCGGCCATCGCCACGGCCTGCGTCATGACGGGCGAGTTCGGGCAGTCGTTCGTGCAGGCATCCGCCTACGGCGACGAGCAGCGCTTCCTGCTGCGCCCGCCTGTCGCAGCCGGGGCTGCGATGGCGGTGACGTGGGTCCTGCTGTGCGCCGGTCTGCTCACCGCACCGCTGCTGCTGGCTGCGGGCGCCTGGGTGTGGGGCGTGCTCGTGGCCCTGCCCACCGTGGCGCTGGCCTGGCTGGGGGTGCTCAGCTTCCACCGCCTGACGCGGCGCTGGTTGGTCATCGTGCCCGCCGGCCTGGTGGTGCACGACCAGGTGGTGCTGGCCGACACCGCGATGTTCCGCCAGGCCGAGATCGCCCGCATCGGCCTGGCCCTGGCCGACACCGGCGCGGCCGACTGCACCGGGCCCGCCTCGGGCCACGCGGTGGAGGTGCAACTCCGCGAGTCGGCCACGGTGGTGTACGCACCCACCCGCGCCACACCGAACGGCCGTGCCATCCACGCCACGGCGCTGTTGGTGGCACCCACCCGACCGGGCCGCCTGCTGCAGGCAGCCGGCGCCCGCGGTCTACCGGTGGGCTGACGGCCGAACCGGCCGAGTGGCCACGGCGCCGGCCAGCACCCGGGTGTCGGTGAGGTCGTACAGCACCACGCTCTGCCCGGGGGCGACGCGTCGCTGCGGTTCGTCCCACACCACGCGGTCGCCGATGAGCCTGCCCGACCGGGTGGCGCCGTGGGCGCTGCACTGCACGAGCACAGCGCCCGCGGTCGGATCGGCTGCCCAGGTGAGTGCACCCAGTTCCACCTCGGTGTCGAACTGATCGGCATCGTCGCCCACCACCACGGTGCGGCGGTCGACGTCGACGTCGACGACATACCGCTTGGGGCCGCCGCCCGGCAGGCCGAGCCCCCGCCGCTGCCCCACCGTGACCAGTTCGACCGCCTCGACACGGCCGACCGGCACCCCTGCGGTGTCGACCACCGTGGCCGGGCGGAACGCGATGCGGTCGCCGAGGAACGCCTCGCGGCCGCCGGTGTGGGTGATGAAGCACACGTCCTGGCTGTCGGGCTTCGCCGCGGTGCGCAGGCCCGCAGCGGCCGCCCGCTCGCGCACCTCGGCCTTGGTGAGGTGCCCCACCGGAAACAGCGTGCGGGCCAGATCGGCCTGCGACAGCATGTGCACCACGTAGCTCTGATCCTTGGCCGCGTCGGCGCCGCGGGCCACGTACCGCAGCCCGTCGTGCAGCACGATGCGGGCGTGGTGCCCCGTGGCCACGGCGTCGAAGCCCAGCACGTCGGCGCGTTCGAACAGCCGGCTGAACTTGAGGTGACGGTTGCACTCGATGCAGGGGTTGGGGGTGTCGCCGCGGGTGTGCGCCTGCACGTAAGGGTCGACCACGTGGGTGTCGAACTCGTCGGTGAAGTTGAACACCACGTGGTCGATGCCCAACTGCTGGGCGACGCGACGGGCGTCGTCGACGTCGGCGATGGAGCAGCAACCGGTGTCGCTGGCCCCACCCCACAGCCGCATGGTCACGCCCACCACCTCGTGGCCGGCGTGCAGCAGTTCCAACGCGGCGGCCGACGAGTCGACGCCACCGCTCATCGCGCACAGCACCTTCATCGGGCGAAGCTCCGCACCCGCTGCACCGCCGGTACGACCACCTCGACCGCCCGCTCGACGTCGGCGAGGGTGGTGGTGTGCCCGAGCGTGAGGCGCAGGGCACCGGCCGACCATTCGCGCTCAACGCCCATCGCGGCCAGCACGTGCGACGGCTCCATCGCCCCGGCCGCGCAGGCCGATGCCGCACTGGCGCACACCCCGCCCTCGTCGAGCAGGAACAGCAACGCTTCGTTCTCGACACCGCGGATGCACACGTGGGCCGACCCCGCCACCTTGTGCGCACGGTCGACGGTTTCGCGCACGTCGGGCAGCGCCTCGATCAGTCGGTCGACCAACGTGTCGCGCAGCGCTGCGAGGCGCGGCACCTCGTCGGCGCGTTCGGCATCGGTGAGCCGCAACGCCTCGGCCAATGCCACCGCGCCGGCCACGTTCTGGGTGCCGCTGCGCTGCTCGCGCTCTTGCCCACCGCCCACCAGCAGCGGCGCCACCGCGCCGGGTCGGCGCACCACCATCACCCCGATGCCCTTCGGGCCACCGAACTTGTGGCCCGACAGCGACAGCAGGTCGACATGCGGGGTGAGGGTGCGCAGGTCGACCCACGAGGCTGCCTGCACCGCATCGGTGTGCACCAGTGCAGCGGGAGCGAGCCGACGCACCAGCGCGGCCACGGCGGCGATGTCGGTGACCGACCCCACCTCGTTGTTCACGGCCATCACCGACACGACGGCGACGGGCGGCGCTGCACCGTCGGCGGCGCGCTGCAACACCTGCTCGAGTTCGACAAGGTCGATGCGGCCTGCGGCGTCGACACCCACCACGGTGCCACCCACCTGCTCGACCGCGTGCAACACGGCGTGGTGCTCGGCCGCCGAGCAGACGGCCGACCCACCGTGGCGCGCCACCGCGCCGAGCACCGCTGTGTTGTCGGCCTCGGTGCCGCCACCGGTGAACACCACCTCGCCGGGCAGGCAGCCCACCACGGCCGCCACCGTCTCGCGTGCCTCGTCGAGCGCGGCACGCGCCTGGCGGGCGAACCGGTGCGAGCCCGACGGGTTGGCGAACTGCTGGTCGAGGAACGGCAGCATGGCCTCGATGGCCTCACGCCGCATCGGTGTGGATGCGGCATGATCCAGGTAGGTGAGGCGGCCGATCACGGTTCCACGCTACCGGTGGTCGAAGATGGGGGCATGCAGGGCTACGACTCGTCCTCCTACGGCGATGCGTTCGCCGACGTGTACGACGACTGGTACCGCGACATCAGCGACATCGACGCCACGGTCGCCTGCGTCACGGCGCTCGCCCGGAGCGGCCGCGTGCTGGAACTCGGTGTGGGCACGGGCCGACTGGCCCTGCCGTTGGCCTCCGGCGGGTGCACCGTCACCGGCGTCGATTCGAGCGCACGGATGCTCGAACACCTGGCCCGCAACGACCCCGACCGGACGATCACCAGTGTGCACGGCGACATGGTCGACGATCTGCCCGAGGGGCCGTTCGACGTGGCCCTGGTGGCGTACAACACGCTGTTCAACCTGCTCGACCCCGCCCGCCAGGCCGCCTGCTTCGCCCGCGTGGCCGACGTGCTCGACACCGCCGGCGTGATGGTGGTGGAGGCGTTCGTACCCCAACCACACACCGGGTCGCAGGTGTCGGTACGCACCCTCGCCGCCGACCGGGTGGTGCTGAGCGCCAGCCTTCACGACGCCACCACGCAACGCGCCGAGGGTCAGTTCATCGAGTTCACCGAGGCCGGCGGGGTGCGGCTGCGGCCGTGGGCCATCCGCTACAGCACACCGGCAGAACTCGACGCGATGGCCGCCCAGGCCGGCCTGGCGCTGCGCGACCGGTGGGCGGGATTCGACCGCTCTTCGTTCACCGACGACAGCCCGGCCCACGTCAGCGTGTACGCGCGGAGCGTGGCCAGATGAAATCCCGGTGGCCTACCGCACATCGGCCGCTGCGTGGGCGTAAGGTGAAGGCGCTGTGAGTCAATTGCGTCTGAACCCACTCACCGGCCGCTGGGTCACCATCGTCGCCGAGCGCGCTGGTCGCCCCACCGACTTCGCCCCTCGTGCAGCCGACATCGAGGCCGACCCGTCGCGTCCGTGCCCGTTCTGCCCCGGTAACGAAGAGTCCACCCCGCCGGCGCTCGAGCGCCTCGACGAGGGTGGCCAGTGGCGCATGCGGGTGCTGCCCAACCTGTACCCGGCGTTCTACGGCGACGAGCCGTTCGCGGTGCACCACCACGGCCCGGTGCATGTCGAGGCCGAGGCCAGCGGTATCCACGAGGTCTTCGTCTTCACCCCCGATCACACCGGCGGCCTGCACTCGCTCGACGACCACGACGCAGCCGACCTGATGCGCGTGCTGCAGCGCCGCTTCCGCGAGCACGCCCAGTCGCCGAACCTGCGCTTCACCCAGGCCATCATCAACCACGGCCGCGAGGCCGGTGCGTCGCTGGCCCACCCGCACGGGCAGTTGCTCGGTCTGCCGTTCGTGCCCGGCGAGGTGCTCGAAGAGCAGCGTGGCTTCAACCGGTTCGAGGGCGGCTGCATCCTGTGCACCACCATCGAGGCCGAACTGGTCGATTCCAAGCGCATCGTGTTCGCCAACGACGACGTGGTGTGCCTGTGCCCCTTCTGGAGCGGTTCGCCGTACGAGTTGATGATCATCCCGCGCAGCCACGACCTGCACCTCACCGACAGCAACGACCAGACGTTGGCCGCGGTGGGCATCGCCATCCGCGACGCCATCCGCCATCTGCGCCAGGCCGTCGGCGACGTGTCGTACAACCTCGTGTTCCGCACCGCACCGCACAACTACTCGGGTGCGTTCCACTGGCACGTCAACATCTGGCCGAAGCTGGTCACCACCGCCGGCTTCGAGCGTGGCACCGGCGTGCTCATCAACATCGTGCCGCCCGAAACCGCTGCCCAGCGCCTGCGCGACGTCGCAGTGCACGCCTGATCGCACCGTCGCCGTGGCTCGCATCACCGTCGCCGTCGAGATCGACGCCACCACCGAGAAGGTGTGGGAGATCCTCGAACCGGTCGAACGCCATGTCGACTGGATGCACGACGCCGTGGCCATCCGGTTCCAGACCGACCAGCACCGCGGGGTGGGTACGAAGTTCCTGTGCGACACCAAGGTGGGCCCCATCAAGTTGGTCGACCAGATGGAGATCACCGAGTGGGAACCCGGTAAGACGATGGGGGTGCGCCACGAGGGCGTGGTCACCGGCACCGGCCAGTTCACCCTCGAGCCGATCGATCTCGACCGGCGCACGCGGTTCACCTGGAGCGAGGAACTGTTCTTCCCCTGGTGGCTCGGCGGCCCGATCGGTGCGTTCATCGGCGGCAAGTTGGTGATGAAGGCCATCTGGCGGCGCAACCTGCGCGACCTGCGCCGCCTCGTCGAACAGCACTGACCGAGGTCGGGCGTGCGCAGGGTCGACGTCGTCGTCATCGGCACGGGGGCGATGGGCGCAGCGACGGCCTGGCACCTGGCCCGTCGGGGTTGCTCGGTGCTGGCCGTCGAACAGTTCGAGCAGGGGCACTCGCGCGGTAGCAGCCACGGCGGGGTGCGCATCTTCCGCTACACCTACCCGGCCCCCTACTACACAGCGCTCACCCAGCAGGCGCTGCCGTGGTGGCGCGTGCTCGAGGACGAGGCCGCGGAGCCGTTGCTCGACCTGAACGGCGTGTACGACCACGGCCGGCGCGATCTGCTCGCCCCGTTGGCCGAGTCGCTGCAGGCCTGCGGGGTGCCGCACGAGTGGCTCACGCCCGACGAGGCCCATGACCGGGTGCCCGGTCTGCGGTTCGACACGGCGGTGCTGCACCACGCCTCGGGCGGCCGCACGTTCGCGCACACCGCGGTGCAGGCCCTGGTGCGC
>JBEICS010000045.1:0-9138 GCA_040383925.1 Acidimicrobiaceae bacterium
CGAGGCGCAGCGACAGCATGGCCCGGGCGAGTTCTCCCCCCGAGGCCACCTTGGCGAGGGGCAGCGCCGGCATCCCCGGATTCGCCGTGAACAACAACGTCACCTCGTCGCCCGGGTCGTCGTCGCCCACCACCACGGCCAGTTCGGCGCGAGGCATCGCCAACGTGCGCAACGGCGCCTGCACCGCTGCAGCGAGCGACGCCGCTGCGGCGCGGCGCTGCGACCCCACAGCGGCAGCTGCCCGGCGTTCGGTCTGCATCGCCTCGGTTCGTTCGGTCTCGAGGCGCGCCACGCTGCGTTCGTAGCCCGACAGTTCGTCGAGGCGGGCCTGCGTGGCCTGTCGGTACTCGATCACGTCGGCCAGCGTGTCGCCGTACTTGCGGCGCAGGGTGCGCAACACCTGGCGGCGTTCACGCACGTCGGCGAGGCGCTGCGGGTCGTCGTCGATCGCCTCGGCAGCAGCGCGCAACTCGTGGGCCACGTCGGCCAGTTCGGCGCTGAGCCCGCGCAGACGATCGGCAAGTTCACGGAACGGACCCCGATGCCCGAGTGCAGAGACGGCGCTGTCGACCGCATCGACGGCCCCCTGCTCGTCGACCAGCGATGCCAACGCCGTCGCTGCGGCCTCACGATGGGCCTGCGCTCCGGCGAGCACGTCCTCCAGCCGATCGAGGTCGGCTTCCTCGTCCGGGTCGTCGAGGGCTGCCGAGTCGAGTTCGTCGAGTTGGAAGCGCAGCAGATCGATCTCGCGCTCACGGGTACGGGCGTCGCCGCCGAGCGCGGCGAGTGCCGCGTCGATCTCGGTCAGTCGTCCACGTGCGGCACGCAGTTCGCCGAGGTCGACCCCGGCGTACTGATCGAGCGCGGCGCGCTGAGTGGCCGCCGACAGCAGACTCTGGTGGGCGTGCTGGCCGTGGATGTCGACCAGTCGCTCGGCATGTTCGGCGAGGTTCGCCACGGTGGCCAACCGACCGTTCACGTAGGCCCGCGACCGTCCGTCGGCGGGCACCACCCGGGCCAGCACCACCTCGTCGTCACCGACGACGAAGCGACCCTCCACCCGGGCCTCGGTGGCACCGGGCCGCACGATCGATGGATCGGCTCGTTCGCCCACCAGGAGGCTGATCGCCTCGATGAGCATCGTCTTGCCCGCCCCGGTCTCGCCCGTGAGCACCGTCAGACCGCGGTCCAGCACCACGTCGAGCTCGGCGATCACGCCCAGGTTCTCGATGTGGAGCTCGGTGAGCATCAGCGGTCCGCCAGGCCGAACTTGGTTTTCAGGATGCGATGGAAACGGTGACGGCCGAACCGCACGAACTGTGCGGTGGCCGACGACGCGGCGAACGACACGACGTCGCCCTCGGTGAGGGTGACCATCTGCTGCCCGTCGACCGAGAGCGCCACCGGACGGTGACCCGCCACCTCGACCTCGACCCACTCCTCGGGGTCGAGCACCAGCGACCGGTCGAACAGCATGTGCGGCGACACCGGGGTGAGCAGCAGCGCCCGATGCCGGGGCGACACCACCGGCCCTCGCGCCGACAGCGAGTAGGCCGTCGAGCCGGTGGGCGTGGCGACGATGAGGCCGTCGGCCGCATAGGAGGTGAACGCCACTCCGTCGATGCGCACGAGCAGGCGCACGGTGTGCCCGGGCTCGAGCTTCTCGACCACTCCTTCGTTCAGCGCCTGGAAGCGCTGATCGGCCCGACCGTCGCGGCCGCGTACGGTGACGTCGAGGAGCATCCGTTCCTCGACGTGCCAGTCGTCGTCGCCCGCCACCTCGTGGCCCTGCAGGAAGCGCTCGAGCGCCGGCACCATCGCGTGCGGCTCGACCTCGGTGAGATAGCCGAGCAGGCCGACGTTCACACCGACGATGGGTACGGCGGCACCGCCGAGCAGTTGCACCGAGCGCAGCATCGTCCCATCACCGCCAAGGCTCACCAGCAGATCGGCCGACGAAGCTGCGTCGTCGGCAGCGAGGTCGGCCATGTCGAGCGCAGACGCGTCGTCGGGCAGCATCCACACCTGGTGACCATGAGCAGCGAGCCAGGTCGACGCCTCACGCGCCAGCGCAGCGGCCTCGGCACGCTGATGATGCGCCACGATCAGCACTCTCGACATGCCCCGCTCACCCCTCCCCGACGATCGCGTGCACCAGGAACTCATGATTGCCGTCAGCCCCGGTGATGGGCGAGTCGCACCAGGCCACCACCGCACAGCCCGCTGCGTGCAGCGCGGCTTCCACATCGTCGCGCACGCGGGCGTGCACCGCAGGGTCGGTGATCACGCCCTGCCCCTTCGACACCTCGCGTCGCCCGGCCTCGAACTGCGGTTTCACCAGCAGCACCAGGTCGGCCGAGTGCGCTGCCACCCCGACGAGCGCCGGAATCACCTTGGTGAGCGAGATGAACGACACGTCGGCCACCACCAGCGTGGGGACGGCGGCGAGGTGCTCGGGTGTGAGCGAGCGGACGTTGAACCGCTCGATCACCTGCACGCGCGCATCAGTGCGGATCCGTGGATGCAGTTGCCCATGACCCACGTCGAGCGCAACCACCTCGGCCGCTCCACGTTGGAGTACGCAGTCGGTGAAGCCACCGGTGGAGGCACCGACGTCGAGTACTGCGCGACCCGCCGGGTCGACCCCGAAGGTGTCGAGCGCGTGCGCCAACTTCTCGCCACCTCGGCTGACGTACTGCGGCGGCTCACCGGTGACGACGACGGGATCGCCCGGGTCGACCAGACGCGAGGGCTTGTCGGCCATGGTGCCGCACACGAGCACGCGACGGAGTTCGATCATGCGGCCGGCCTCGGTGCGGCTCGCTACCAGACCGCGGCGCACCAGTTCAGCGTCGAGACGGGCCCGGCGCGCCACGCGTCAGTTCTTCGCAGCCTTCTTGGTGGCCACCTTGGCGACACCGGAGGGGCCAGCAGCCTTCTTGGCCGGAGCCTTCTTCGCAGCTGCAGCCTTCTTGGCCGGAGCCTTCTTCGCAGCTGCAGCCTTCTTGGCCGGAGCCTTCTTCGCAGCTGCAGCCTTCTTGGCCGGCGCTGCAGCCGGAGCGGGCGCGGGCGCCGACACCACACCCAGCTTCGCACCGAGTTCCTCGAGACGCCGCTCGACACCGTCGAGCTGCTCGGTCAACCGCGCCACCTGCTTGTTCACCTCGGCCTGCACCGTGGCGACGATCTGCTCGCTACTCGTGCGACCACGCTCGAGCAGTTGCTGCACCGTCTTTTCGGCGTCCTTCCGGCGAACCTGGCCGTTGTGCACCAATTCGTGCACCAGCTTCTCGGCCGACGACTGCGACATCTCGGTGAACTGCATCCCGGCGTCGAGGAGACGCTTGATCATGTTTCGTGCCATGTCCAAACTCTACCGATGCGGGCCGATGGAACGGCCGCGCGGGGTGGGCGTCACACCTGCTCAGCGATGGTCGTCGCTCGGTAGCGCGAGGAGTTGCTCGACCACCGCGGCAAGATTCGCGCCCGTGAGATCGGGTACCGGGTCCACCTCGCTGTCCGCCGGGGTGACGCCCGACCACACCTGTGCGTAGCGACAGCCGAGTCGTCGGGCGAACAGACCGTCGGTCTCGGGTCGATCACCCACCATCACTGCTGCAGCGGCCGCACCATCGCCCACCATCTGCCGCACGAGCGACGCCATCGGCTCGTGCGGTTTGCCCGCCACCACCGGGGTCGCTCCCGATGCCACCTGCACGGCGGCCAGGATCGCCCCTCCCCCTGGGATGGGGCCATCCGGCGTGGGATAGGTGGCGTCGTCGTTGGTGCCGATCAGCCGCGCCCCATCGCGTACTGCCGCTGCTGCCTGGCGCAACGTGTCGTAGTCGAAGCGTCGGTTGATGCCCACCACCACGGCAGTTCCCGGCTCGTCGTTGCTCACCCGCGCCCCGCGCCGTTCGAGCGCCTCGACGATGCCCGGCCCACCGCACACGTGCACGGTCTCACCTGGTTCCACGAGCAGTGCCGCCGCCAGGGCCGAGGTGACGACATCGCCCGCTGCAGGCACGCCAATTCGGGCCAACGCCTCTTCTTGTTCGGCGAGGCGCGCCGACGAGTTGTTCGTCACGAACAACACCCGCACCCCGGCGACGCGAAGCGCAGCGATGGCCTCGACCGAACCGGGGATCGGTTGGTGCGCCAGCCACACCACTCCGTCGAGATCGAGCAGCACCACAGGTGGTCGCGCTCCGCGGAATCGGGGATCCTCGGTCGTCACGGTGGCCATCGTGCCACGCCGCCTGCCATTGTTGTACGTATGCCGCGTTTCGAACCCTTCGCCGCCGTGCGTTTCGCACCCTCACTGCCTCTGGGCGAGGTGACCGCTCCCCCCTACGACGTGCTCTCCTCCGCCGACACCGACGCCCTCGCCGCGCGCCACCCCCGCAACATCGTGGCCGTCGACGTGCCCCGACCCGACGACGACCCCGACCGCTACGACCGGTCGGCCGGTGTGCTGGCCGCCTGGCTGGCCGACGGCACGCTCGTGCGCGACCAGCGCCCCTCGTTCACCCTGTACCGCATGGCGTTCACCACCGAGGCCGGTCCCCGACGCGAGACCGTGGGCGTGCTCGGTGCGCTCGAGGTGGTCGACCTCGGTGCCGGCGGCGTGCTGCCCCACGAACGCACCACCCCGAAGGCCACCACCGACCGTCTCGACCTCACCCGTGCCACCGAGGCCAATCTCTCGCCCGTGTGGGGTCTGTCACTCACGGCCGGCCTCACCGAGGTGTTGGCCGCGCCCGGCGAGTCGGTTGGTACCTTCACCGACGACCGTGGGGTCACACACACCGTCGAGCGGGTCGACGAACCCACCCGGGTGGCTGCCATCGCTGCGGCCGTTTCGGCCAATCCGGTGCTCATCGCCGACGGGCACCACCGCTATGCGATCAGCCGCACCTACCGCGACGAACGCCGTGCCGCCGACGGGGCCGGTCCTTGGGATCTCACCCTCACCTACGTCGGCGAACTCGTCGAGTCGCAGTTGAGCATCGACGCCATTCACCGTCTGTACCGCGGTATCTCGCTCGAGGCGCTCACCGCCGTGCTGGCCGACTCGTTCGACCTGTCGCCGGCGGGACCGATCGACGCTTCGTTCGCTCAGCAGGTCGTCAGCCGCGGCGCGCTGTGCCTGGTGCACCGCGACGGCACCGGCACCTGGCTCACGCCGCGCCCCGACGCATTCGCCGGAGTGCGTTCACTCGACGGCGCACTGCTCGAGCACGCCCTGCGCGAGGCTTCGCTCGAGGTGTCGTACCAGCACGGCGTGCAGCACGTGGTCGACCTCGTGCGCGGCGGCGAGGTCGAGGCAGGTGTGCTCATCCGCCCCACCGGCATCGACGAGATCCGGCGCACCGCCGACGAAGGCCTGCTGATGCCGCCCAAGTCGACGTTCTTCACCCCGAAGCTGCGCACCGGCCTGGTGATGCGCCCGCTCGACTGAGCAGGCACCGGGCCATCGCAGCGCTGCTCAGGTACGCGAGGCAGCGAAGATCGAGGCGATCGCCGCGTCGAGCGTGGCGTTGAATTCGTCGTCGCTCTGCTGGGCGCTGAGGCCCTCGGTGAGCGCCCGCGAGAAGCTGGCGATGATGCCGTGGTTGCGCGCCAGGCGCGCATTGGCGTCGTCGCGGCTGTAGCCCCCCGACAGCGCCACCACCCGCAACACCCGCGGGTGCTGGACGAGATCGACATAGAAGTCGTCGATGTTGGGAAGCGTGAGCTTCAGCATCACCGGCTGATCGGCCGGCTGCTGGTCGAGTTGCGCCAGGATGGCCGACTTCAGCAGGGCCTCGGCCTCCTGCTTGGTGGGGCTGTTGATGTCGACCTCGGGCTCGATGATGGGCATCAACCCGGCAGCCAGGATCTGTCGACCGACCTCGAACTGCTGTGCAACCACGGCGTCGATGCCCGCAGCATCGGCGTGCTTGATGACCGAACGCATCTTGGTACCGAACACACCCTTGTCGCGGGCACGGGCCAGCAGGTCGTCGAGGCCCGGCATCGGCTTCATCACCTGCACACCGTCGGCCTCGTCGACCAGACCCTTGTCGACTTTCAGGAACGGCACCACGCGCTTCACCGCCCACAGGTAGTCGGCGCTGCCGCGTCCCTCGATCTCGCGGTCCATCGTGCCTTCGAACAGGATGGCGCCGAGGACGCGATCGCCGTTGAACCCCGGGCTGGTGATCATGCGCGAGCGCATCTGGTGCATCAGGCCGAACATCTCGTCGTCGCCGGAGTAGGTCGACTCGTCGATGCCGTACAGCTTCAGCGCCTTCGGGGTGCTCCCGCCGCTCTGGTCGAGAGCGGCGATGAAGCCCTCACCGGTGCGGACGCGTTCGAACTGCTCGGTGTTCATGACGGGGTACCTCTCGTGGACGGTGGTGCCCGGCCACGGCCGGGCGATCACCCCGAGCGTAGTGCCCCACCTGCGTCGACACCGAGCGACTCGCCCAGTCGGTCGAGCAGCCGCCGGGTACGGCGACGATCGCTTGCTGCCACCACCTCGGCCGCCACCACCTCGGTACGGCTCTGGGTCGCGGCGGCGACCCGGAAGAAACGGCGACGCACCACGCCGCGCACCACCACCTCGTCGCCCGCCTCCCAGGTGGGCGGCGTGGCCGGGTCGAACCAGGCCACCGGCACGGATGCGGTGCCGTCGGTCGTGGCCGTGGTGACCTCGAGGGTGTAGAGGGTGGAACCCGATGCGAGCACACGCGCCACGGGCGCACTGCTGAGATGCCCGCGAAGGACGACGATGTTCATGGCGACTCCCCTGCCGGCGCGCGGGCCGGACGATGTGAGGTCGATGCAGTTGGGGGAAGTGCCGTCAGCCTGCCACAGGGGTGTGACACCGTTGCCGGAACGAGGAACGGACCCTTACCTCAGCGTCCGAGCGCACTCAGTCGTTGCACGACATCGCCGTATTCGGCATCGACGCTCGCCACGAGCCCGAAGAACCGGCGCGCCTCGATGATGTCGCCCGAACGGTCGAGCAGATCGGCCAGCACGTACCACTGGCGAAGGTGGTGATCACGCGGTTTGCGCGGAATCTCGCGCGCTTTGGCGAGCAACTCGAGCGCTCCCGTCAGGTCACCCTGGTCGGCAAGCGCGCCGGCTGCCACGATGCGGCCCTCGGCCATCAGCGCATGCGACGGCGATGCCGAGCGGAGTTCGTTCCACAACTGCTGCACCGTGTCGTAGCGGCGCATCGCCCGATAACAGTCGGCCAGCACGGCGTGGAGCCGGACGCCCTGTTCGAGCGACCGGGCCACCTCGAGTTCGGCTGCCGCCTTGCGCCACTCTCCCTTGCCGTAGAACGACAGCCCGGCGATCTCGTGTGCCAGGGCAATGTTGGGCAGATCGCGCAGTACCGGTTGCACCATGCGTCGAGCATCGTCGTAGCGACCCCGCTCCAATGCTTCTCCGGCTGAAAGCAAGCGCTCGTGATAGCGAGCGGCACGTGCCGCGCCTGCATCGCGCTGCACCTCAGCGACCACTACCGGGTCGAGTTCGCCCGAGGAACGCCTACTCGTGTCGCTGCGATCGGTGCGGGCCCGCTCGGTGGCCTCACGGGCAACCTCACGCAGCGGACCCTCGTCGACCCAGGTCTCGCGTTCCCACGGCGCCGGTTGCACCTTCTCGCGCTCGATCTTGGGGCCGCGCCGCTCGCGCACCTCTGCTGCCCGCTGCTCGGCCGCCGTGAGTTGACGCCGCGGCGGCGCTGCGCCACGTTGGCCGGGACGACCGGTAGGCCTGCCACCGGGCCGACCACCCCGATCCGGACGCCCCCCATCACGAGGACCACGATCCGGACGCCCCTCACCACGAGGACCACGATCCGGACGCCCCTCACCACGAGGACCACGATCCGGACGCCCCCCATCACGAGGACCACGATCCGGACGCCCCTCACCACGAGGACCCCGATCCGGACGCCCAGGGCCGAACCCACCAGCGGCCGAGCGGGGCGCACCCGTCCGACGCGGGCGACCCTCGTCATCGCCAGAGCCACCCTCGTCGTTGCGCCGCCGACTCGGAGCCGCGCCATCTCGTCCACGAGATCCACCCGCCGGTCCCGGCCGACCGCCTACAGCTGGCCGACCGCTGCGCTGACCACCGGAGGGAGCCCGACGCGGTCCACCCGACCCACCGGGACGAGGCGAGCGGGACGCTGGACGGCGATCTTCGGACGGTGACATAGGGTTCACCATGCTAGCGGCCGGAGCCCTCGGCCCCTCATGGCCGGCCGACTGGGCCGAAAACGACGAACACCCCCCAGCAGAGCTGAGGGGTGTTCGAGCGATAAATTCGGCGGCGACCTACTCTCCCAGGGGGTCTACCCCCAAGTACCATCGGCCCAGGCAGTCTTAACTTCCGTGTTCGGGATGGGAACGGGTGTGGCCCTGCCGGTATGGCCACCGAAATCTCTTGTCAAGGGGTGTCTGTGCGACACCTCCGAGTACTCCAGAGCAAGCACGAGCGTAGTTCAAACCAAGCCCTCGGCCGATTAGTACCGGTCAGCTCCACGTGTTACCACGCTTCCACTTCCGGCCTATCAACGTGATGGTCTCGTCACGGGCCTTACTGCGTTAACCGCATGGGTGTCCTCATCTTGGAACGGGTTTCCTACTTAGATGCTTTCAGCAGTTATCCCTTCCGGAGGTGGCTAATCTGCCATGCCCTTGGCAGGACAACAGACACACCAGAGCTCCGTCCGTCCCGGTCCTCTCGTACTAGGGACAGCCTTCCTCAAGACACCTTCGGCTGCGGAGGATAGGGACCGAACTGTCTCACGACGTTCTGAACCCAGCTCGCGTACCGCTTTAATGGGCGAACAGCCCAACCCTTGGGACCTGCTTCAGCCCCAGGATGCGATGTGCGGACTTCGAGGTGCCAAACCTTTCCGTCGATATGGACTCTTGGGAAAGATTAGCCTGTTATCCCCAGGGTACCTTTTATCCGTTGAGCGACCACACTTCCACACGTGATGGCCGGGTCACTATGCCCTGCGTTCGCACCTGCTCGACCTGTCAGTCTCGCAGTCAAGCTCCCTTGTGTCATTGCACTCGACGGCTGATTGCCAACCAGCCTGAGGGAACCTTTGGGCGCCTCCGTTAC
>JBEICS010000046.1:0-9131 GCA_040383925.1 Acidimicrobiaceae bacterium
ATGCGTGACCCCGCTCGACCGGTTCCGTCGTATCGCCGACGCGGATGTGTCTGTCGTGGATGAGGTGGCGGTGGCGATGCTGCTGTCCGACGTGGCGGGGTTGCAGCGGTTCCTGCAAGCGCGCGAGATCGATCTGAACCAGCGCCTCCGGCAGCTCGCAGCGCAGTGCCCCGGGGTCGACCCGACCGCGATCAACGCGCGGGCGACGGGACGCTCTGCGGGTGGCGCGGGGCGGGCGCTGGAGCGTGCCGAGCAGGCAGTGCTTGCTCCCGAGGTGAAGGCGTCGATGGACGAGGGCCGGTTGTCGGGTGAACATCTCGACGCGTTCACCGCGGCGGTCCGGTCGTTGGAGTCACGGTTGCAGCCCGCGCTGCGCGCGTTGGAGGCCGACCTGGTCGCCCGCGCGATTTCGGAACGGGCGACGGTCGAGCAGTTCCGGGGCTGGTTGCAACGCGAGATCCGGCTCATCGAGGCCGACGACGGCAAACGCCGGCTCGAACGCCAGAAACGCGACACGCGGTGTCGGGTGTGGGTCGACCCGAACACTGGCATGGTCAAGACATCTCTCTCGCTCGATCCCGAGCTCGGCGCGGTCTACCAGCATCTGCTCAACGAACAACTCCACGCCCGGCTCGCGCAACCGCGGCCGCCGGAATGCCCGACCGACCCGCTCGACGCGATGGACTGGCTCCGCGCCCACGCACTCATCGACCTCATCACCGGCGAGAGCGGCCCGATCGGGAAACCCGAGGTGATCGTGGTCATCGACCAGCAGACCTTCGAGCAGGGTCGGCACCAGCACTCACGCGTCGACGCCGGGCCGGGGATCGACCTGCCAATCGACAGCATCCGTGGTATCGCCGGGCGGGCGCGGTTCGTGCCGGTCGTCGTCAACCGCGACGGCGTGGTCCTGCTGCAGGGCGACCCGGTCCCCAGCTACGACCAGATCACCGCTTCACTCACCCGGCCGGTCGGCCTCGACCACGGCCGCAGCCGACGCCACGCCAGCACCCGACAACGACGCGCCTTACGAGCCATGTACCGAACGTGCGCGATCCCCGGATGCGGGCGGCACGTGTCGATCACCGAAGCGCATCACATCCACTACTGGGAGAACGGCGGATACACCGACCTCGCCAACCTGCTGCCACTCTGCCGGCATCACCACGACCGACTCCACAACGAACGATGGCGACTCGCCATGGGTGCCGACCGGGCGATCACCGTGCGCGCACGCGATGGAACTGTCCTCATGAGCACCGGACCACCCCGCGACGGGTGGGCATGAGGCCGGCGTCGGCAGGGTGCTCCGATGGTCCGGCCGAACGGGTCAGTTGCGGGGGACCTTGATCCAGGGGAGGTCTTTGTCGACGCGGGGCTCGCCGGGCAGGCCGAGCACCTGCTCGCCCAGGATGTTGCGCATGATCTCGCTGGTGCCGCCCTCGATGGAGTTGGCGCGGGCACGCAGGAACGCGTGGCGGATGCCGTGCTCGAGGCCGTCGACCGACAGGTTCTCGGGTCGGCGGAACGTGAAGTCGTAGCCCACCATGCCCTCGGCGCCGAGCAGGTCGATACCGAACTCGCTGACCCGCTTGTTGAAGTCGGCGAGTGCCAGCTTGGCAATGGATCCTTCGGGGCCGGGGTTGCCGGCCTTGGCGGCGGCACCGGCGCGGGCGTTGGTGAGGCGCAGCGTCTCCGACACGCAGTACAGGCGCATCAGCTGGTCGCGGCGGGCACCGTCGCGTTCGTCGCCGGGCAGTTCGCGCCACAGGTCGAGCACCACATCCATCGGACCGCGCCGACGCGAGCCACTGCCCGAGCCGATCGACACGCGCTCGTTCATCAGCGTGGTGAGTGCGACGCGCCAGCCTTCACCCTCGGCGCCGATGCGCATCGTGTCGGGCACGCGGGCATCGGTCATGTAAACCTCGTTGAACTCGGCCTCGCCGGTGATCTGGCGCAGTGGCCGCACCTCCACACCCGGCGAGCGCATGTCGAGCGCGAAGTAGGTGAGGCCCTTGTGCTTGGGCTGGTCGGGATCGGTGCGGGTGACGAGCATGCCCCAGTCGCCCAGGTGGGCGAGGGTGTTCCACACCTTCTGGCCGTTCACCACCCATTCGTCGCCGTCGCGCACCGCACGCGTGCCGAGGCCGGCGAAGTCGGAACCCGCACCCGGCTCGCTGAACAGCTGGCACCACCGCTCCTCGCCGGTGAACATCGGGCGCAGGAAGCGATGCTTCTGTTCGTCGGTGCCGTGCGTGACGCTGGTGGGGCCGGCGAGGGCGATGAAGAACGTCGACGGGTCCTGCGCCTTCGCTCCGGCGGCCCGCACCCGCTCTTCGACGAGACGGTTCAGGTCGGGCCGAACTCCCAGGCCACCGAAGCCGCTGGGGAAGTGCACCCAGGCCAGGCCGTGGTCGTAGCGGGCGCCACGGAACGCGCGATCGTCGACCTGACGCGGGTCGTGCGTGGCGAGCAGTCGCTCGAGGGCCTCCTCCACCCGTCGACGATCCGGATCGTGAGCGACGTCGGCGGTGGCAGCGGTGGCGGCAGTGGTCATACCGCAGTCTCGCAAGCAACGCGCCCGATGATCAACACCGGTCGAACGTGCGGCGGAAACCACCCGGTGCGTCGGAAATCCTCCGTGCACGATCCTCGGAGTGCCGGACGATCACTGAGCGTGACGTGGCACGACGCCACGCAGACGTTCGTCCCGGTCCGGCCGGGCGGACGGCGGCACCGAGGATGAGGTGGCCCGGATGGATCGACGCGAGTTCCTGACAAAGAGCGCAGTAGTGGTCGGCGGGTCGTCGCTGATCCCGGTCGCGCTCGCAACGCGAACGGTGGGCGCCCGGGGTGTCCCGCCGTCGGCCATCGGCGACGGACCCTATGGACCGCTGTCGACCACGCCCGATGCCAACGGTCTGCTTCTCCCTGCTGGATTCACCTCGCGCGTCGTAGCCATCGGCGGAGAGGCGGTGGACGGAACGGGGTACATCTGGCCACCGCGGCCCGACGGCGCCGGCACGATCGCCAGCGCCGACGGTGGGTGGACCTTTCTCTGCAACAGCAACCTCGTGTCGATCCTGCCGCCCGGTGCCGGCAGCGTCTCGGCCATCGACTTCGGCCCCGATGGCGCAGTGCGCAACGCCTACTCGGTGGTGACCGAGACCCAGGGCAACAGCGGCGGATGCGTGACCCCGTGGGGAACCTGGCTGAGCTGTGAAGACGATGTGCTCACCGAGCGTGGTGTGGTGTGGGAGTGCGATCCGGCTGGTGGTGCCGCGACGGCCCGCCCGGCCCTCGGTCTGTTCGGCCACCTCTCGGTTGCAGTCGACCCGGTGGATGGTCGTGTGTACCTCACCCAGTCGCACCCGTCGGGTCTGCTCTACCGGTTCACTCCCTCGGTCGCCGGCGATCTGTCGGCCGGTGTGCTCGAGGCGTGCCTCGTTGCCGACGACGGCTCGGTGTCGTGGGCGCCGGTGAGCGACCCTTCTGCACAGACCGCTGTGCTGCGCGACCAGGTGCCTGGTGCTCGCGTGTTCCCCAGCGGTGGCGGCGCCGTGTGCGCCGGAGGGTGGCTGTACTTCACGAGCAAGGGCGACAATGCGGTGCACGGCATCGAGCTGACCTCGCAGCGGTACCGCTTGATCTGGAAGGGCAACCCCGACACTGCGGGCGTGGCGGGTGCCGTCCTGTCCGGCGGCGATGCGCTCACCGTGGCGGTTCGCTCCGGCGACCTGTTCGTGGCCGAGGACGGGGCCGATGGTGACGTGGTGATCATCACCACCGACGGTCAGGTGGCCCCCTTCGTGCGTGCGCTCGGACCGGAACCGATCCGCATCACCGGACCGGTCTTCGACCCCAGCGGTACTCGCCTCTACCTGTCGTCGCAGCGGGCCACGACGACGCGCGCTGTGGGCGAGATCGTGGCCGGCCAGAGTATGACCGAGTTCACCGCCGGCGTGACCTACGAGATCACCGGTCCGTTCCGTGGCGACGCAGTGCCGGCCGTCACGACGACCGTGGCGCCGACCACCGAAGCACCGACCACCGTGCCGGTGACCGACCCACCGCCCACCACGGTGCCGGCCACCGAGCCACCGCAAACGGTTCCCGAGACGACCACCGTGACGACGCTCGCCACCTCGGGTGGGGGCTCGGGTGGCAGCCTGGGAGGCCTCGTCGGCGGAGGCGTGCTCGCGGTTGCGCTCGCTGGTGGATATGTGCTGTACCGCCGCTGGAAGAACCGTCCGAAGGATGAACCGGTCGAGCCCGAGGCCGAACAGCCCGAACCCGTGGTGGAGGCCGCTCCGCCGCCGGTGGTCGTCGAGCCGGTCGCTCCCGAGCCGGTCGAGGAGTCAGTTGCGGTAGTCGACCCCGAACCGGCACCGAGCTTCGAGGAGGACGAGTCGTACCGGCCCATCCTCGGCACCCAGTTGCTCGAGGAGTTGCCAGGCGGGCCCTCGTCGGCCCGCAAACTCTACGACCGCTCCGACGAGCAGCAGGCGTCGGGCACTGCGCGGCGACTCGACTCCGATGAGGGCGAGCGTCTCGCCACCCCGGTGCAGTGGAAGGCCGAGAGGCTGGCCGGCAACGAGGCGGACAGCGATGACGACGGACTCGACTTCTTCGACGATGTCGTCGACGCCGATGATGCCGTCGACGCCGATGATGTCGTCGGCGCCGATGATGTCGTCGACGCAGATGATGCCGGTGACGCCGACGCCGGTGACGCCCGTGACGTCGATGACGACGACGCTGGCCCTGACGACGCTGGCCCTGACGACGCTGGCCCTGACGAGGCGCGCCCCGAGGCCTGACCGCATCGACGGCCGGCGGCGTGGCGTACGCTCCGCCCATGGCCGACCTCGCCGGGCTCGTCGCCCGCTTCGACGTGGAGGACGCGGCGTTCATCGCCGATCCGTACCCCACCCTCGCTGCCCTGCGGGAGGCCACGCCCATCTTCTGGAACGAGCGCAGTGGGCAGTGGATGCTCACCCGGTTCGAGGCTGTGCACGAGACCCTGCGCGACCGACGGCTCGGGCGTACCTACACCCACCGCTACGCCCACGCCGACTTCGGCCGCCCCGCTCCCGACCCGCGCTGGAGCAGGTTCCACGAGCACGAGCGCTGGTCGCTGCTGTGCCTGGAACCGCCCGACCACACCCGGCTCCGACGGTTGGTGGCGAAGGTCTTCACTCCCCGTGCGGTCGCCGCGGTGCGCCCGGCCATCGAGCGCTACGCCGACGAACTCCTCGACCGGTGCGTCGACCAGGGCCGCTTCGACCTGATCGCCGACTATGCGCAGCCGTACTCGGTTGCCGTCATCTGCTCGATGCTCGGCGTGCCGCGGGCCGACACCCAACTGCTGCTCGACTGGTCGCACGCGATCGTGAAGATGTACGAGCTCTCCACCACCGACGAGGTCCGTGCCGCCGCCGACCGAGCGGCGGGCGAGTACATCGACTACACGCGAGCGCTCATCGCCGACAAGCGTCGAGCTCCCGACGACCTGCTGGTGTCGGCGCTGGCCTCGGTGGTCGACGAGGGTGAGCGACTGCACGACGACGAGATCGTCTCCACCACGATGGTGCTGCTCGAAGCGGGCCACGAGGCCACCGTGAACACGCTGGGCAATGGGGTGCGCGCCCTGCTGCGCCACCGCGACGAGTGGCAGCGGCTCGTGCGGGGCGAGGTCGATGCCCGGGTGGCGGTGGAGGAGATGCTGCGGTGGGACTCGCCGTTGCAGCTGTTCGAACGCTGGGTGCTGGAACCCGGTGTCGAGATCGCTGGTCAGGCGCTGGCCGTGGGTGACGAGGTGGCCATGCTGTTCGGGTCGGCCGAACGCGACCCGCGTCGATTCACCGATCCGGATCGTTTCGATGTCGGTCGGGGCGACACCGCGCACATCGGCTTCGGCGGGGGCATCCACTTCTGCGTCGGCGCGCCACTCGCCCGCCAGGAGATCGAGGTGTCGCTGCGTACCCTCGTCGAGCGCCGCCCCGATCTCGAGCTGGTCGCCGAGCCCCGGTACCACCCCACGTTCGTCATCCGGGGCCTGGCGGCGCTGGAGGTGGCCTGAAGGTGAGCGTTCGCAGCGATCTCGAGGCCGCACAGCGCGATGCCTGGGCGGCCATCGGGCAAGCCGGTCCGTGCTGGTCGGGTGTGCAACGGCACGAACTCGCCACCACCGCGCTCGCCGCGCTGCAGGGTGCACCGGCACTGCCGCCCTGGGTTGCGCCGTCGACGGTGCCCGACGGACTGCCGCATCAGGCGCACGCGCCAGAGCGTGCCCACGACGCCGTGTACCGCATTGCGGCTCACGCCGGGACGCTCACCGTCGAGTGGCATGCCGACATCGCTGCCGAGGTGGGCCCGCTCGCCTACGTCGAGCTGGTCTCGCTCACCTGCACCGTGGCCGCGGTGTGGTCGTTCCGTCGGGTCGCCGGGCTCGACACCTGGGCGCTGCCGGCACCCGTTCCGGGAGCACCCACCCGACAGGTGGCCGCCACCATCGTGCAGCCGATGCTGAACTGGGTGCCGGTCGCAGCGCCGGCCGACCAGCGGGCGGCGGTGGTGCAGGCGTTCACGGCGCTGCCCAGCGAGCACGAGCGCATCTGGAGTCTCGCCGACGCGCAGTACATCCCCGATCTCGAGATGGTCGACCCGCGCTGGTCGCGCGGACCGCTCAGCCGACCGCAGATGGAACTGGTCGCCACCCGCGTGGCCCAACTGCGGCAGTGCTTCTTTTGAACGGTGTCGCACGCAGGCATGCTCAGTTGGAGCGGCCACACCGAAGGCGATGAGATCGATCTCGCCGCGCTCGGTCGCGGTGAGGTGGGCACCGATCTGCCGCTGGCACGCGAACTGCACGCGTTCGCCGCCGCGGCAGTGGGCGATGACGACGCTGAACTGCGACGTTGCCGTGAGGCGCTGCTCGGCGCTGCGGGCGGCGGCGATGCCGGAACCGCGGTGGTGGTGGACGCAGCCGCCGTGGTGGCCAACTTCGAGATGATGACCAGGCTCGCCGATGGCACGGGCGCCCGCTTCGCCGACGACGTGTCGGCCGACCGGGCAGCACTGGCCGATGCGCTGGGCGCCGCCGGCCTCACGTCGCGGCGCTGACCTCGTCGGGTGTGTTGCAGGGGATGATGACGAGCGGGCAGTCGACGTGCTGCACCGCGGATTCGCTGGTCGAACCCAGCAGCAGCGACGCGAGTCGACCATGGTGGTGGCGACCGAGTACCACCATCGCCGCGCCGCGGCTCTGCTTGGCCAACGAGGTGACAGCACCACCTTCGGCGACAATGGTCTCGACGATCAGGTCGGGGTGCTCGGCCGCGACCGCGGAGACAGCAGCGTCGGCCTCCTCGAGCGCCGCCTGGCGGCATGCCTCGATGTCGGGCCAGATGGGATAGCCGTACATCGCCGCCGGGCTCACCGGCACCTGCCAGGTGTGCAGCACCTGCAGCACCGCGCCGAGTCGGTCGGCCTCGTCGGCAGCCCACTGCACGGCGGGCAGCGACGCCCGGAGGGTGTCGATACCCACCACCACGCGCAGTCGTTCGTCGCCGAGGGGGGCCTCACCGGCCACCGGGGCAGATGAAGGCGCGGGGGTCTCGGGCTGCGGCGGATGCAGCATCAGCATCGGCACCGGCGAGTGACGCAGCACCCGCATCGCCGTGCTCGGCACCGAGAGGCGCGCGCCGCTGGGCACGCCGCGGGTGGCCAGGGCCAGCATCGCCACATCGCCCGACCGATCGAGATAGTCGACCAGCGCGTCGTCGGCATTGCCGTACAGGGTGTCGTAGTCGATCCGCTCGTGGTGATCGAGGCCCGAGGTGACACGGGCCAAGTAGGCGCTGTCGGCGGCGTCGCTCTCGGTGTGCACCAGGCCCACCTGCAGCAGGCGCAGAGTGAGGCCCAGGGTGCGCGCCACCTGCACGGCCGCAGGCAGGATGGTCTCGCTGAGGTCGGTGCCGTCGAGCGCCACGGCCAGCACCGTCGCTGTGGGGCGGAGATCGCTGTGCGGCCCGATCACCACGATCGGCACCTCGGCGTCGCGCACCAGGTCGGCGCTCACACTGCCGAACATCAACTCGCCCACGGCGGTGCGCCCGTGGCTACCGACGCACCACAGGGTGTTGCGGCGTTCGAGCACCTCGTCGACCAGGCGCCCTTCGATGTCGTCGTCGTCGGTGGTCACCACCCGCAGGCCCGTTCCGTTGCCGTCGGCTGCGGCCAGCGACCGCAGCGCGGCCGCTGTCGTGTTGGCGTAGCGCGGGGAGGTGACCGACAGCAGTTCGACATCGGCACCGGCGCGGCGGGCAAGGGCACGGCCCTGCTCGACGGCGACGAGCGACGCCTCGGAGAAGTCGACCGGGATGATCACATGTTCGATGGCCATACGGCCACTGTGCGCAGCGAACGGGGAGTGCGACAAGGGACCAACGGTCCGTCGTGGCCCGCCGATGCCGGTTCAGTCGATGCTGGTTCAGTCGACGAGCGCCTGGTGGACCATCTGCTTCAACTGGCTGCGCAGCGGGAGCGACCCAGAGGGGAGCAGTTGGGTCATGAACACGCACACGAGGTCTTCCACCGGGTCGACCCAGAAGAACGTGCTCGCTGCACCGCCCCATCCGAAGTCGCCCACCGAGGCCGGCACTTTCGCCTTCACCGGGTCGATGGTGACCGAGCCGAGCAGGCCGAAGCCCACCCCGTCGTACGTGGTCTCGCTGAACAGTGGACGACCGAACTCGGTGAGGTCGACACCGCCGGGCAGGTGGTTGCGGGTGGCGAAGTCGACGGTGCGTGGCGACAGCAGCCTGGTCCCATCGAGCTGCCCGCGGCCGCGGAGCATCTCGGCGAAGCGCAGGTAGTCGGCCGTGGTCGACACCAGCCCACCGCCGCCCAGCAGCGCGGTGGGCGGGGCGAGGACGCTGCGGGTGACACCTCGAAGCGCGACCAACGAGTCGCCACCCGCTGGCACGGTGTAGATGGTGGCAAGACGATGGGCCTGATCGTCGGGCAACTGGAAGCCGGTGTCGTGCATGCCCAGCGGTTCGAGCACGCGGGTGCGCATCGCCTCGTCGAGCGTCTGGCCGGTGATCACCTCGATCACCCGGCCG
>JBEICS010000047.1:0-9093 GCA_040383925.1 Acidimicrobiaceae bacterium
GCCGAGCACATCGCCTTCGTCGACGACCTGCTGCGCCGCTACGACGTGCCGCCCCTGCCCGACGAGTCGCGTCGCCGCGACAGCAGCCTGTCGGGCAGCGGCTCCGATGCGGCACCCGTGCCCTTCTCGGCCAACCAGGCCGATTCGCAACTCGAGATCGCACTCGCCCACCGCACGGCCATCGTCGTGAACGCGCTCGGCCCGCCGCCGGCGCACATGATCGAGCGCGCCAAGCAGGAGGGGCGCCGAGTGGGCGCACTCGCAGGGAAGGCACAGCACGCCGAACGGCACGTGAACGCCGGTGTCGACGTGATCATCGCCCAGGGCGCCGAGGCAGGGGGCCACACCGGTGAGGTGGGCACGATGGTGCTCATCCCCGAGATCGTCGACGCCGTGGGGTCGGTGCCCGTGCTCGGAGCCGGCGGCATCGGCCGGGGTCGCCAGATGGCTGCGGCGATGGCGCTGGGCGCACAGGGCGTGTGGTGCGGTTCGGTGTGGCTCACCACCGAGGAGGCCGAGACACACCCGGTGGTGAAGCAGAAATTCCTCGCGGCCACCTCGTCCGACACGCTGCGCTCGCGTTCACGTACCGGCAAACCGGCCCGTCAGTTGCGCACCGCGTGGACCGACGAGTGGGACAACCCGGCCAACCCCGCCCCACTCGGCATGCCCATGCAGCCCATCCTCGTGGGCGAGGCACTGGCGCGGATCGACCGCGCCGCGCACCGGCCCGGCACGGGCGCCGAGCAGCTCACCAACTACTTCGTCGGTCAGATCGTCGGCACCATGAACACGGTGAAGCCCGCCGCCCAGGTGGTGTTCGACATGATCGACGAGTTCATCGAGGCCGTGCAGGGCCTCGCCGCACAACTCGAGGGCTGAGTGCCGGCGCCGGTCAGGCCGGGCCGGTGAACATCGAGCCGCGGGTCATGTGCTGAGCAGCGTTGTTGCGGTCGCTCTCGCGGCTCTTGGCCTCGGCGCGGCCCACCACCTGGTGGTGCACCTCGTCGGGGCCGTCGGCCAACCGCAGGGTGCGCTGGCTGTGGTACATGTCGGCCAGCGGGAACCACTGCGAGATACCGGCGGCGCCGTGCATCTGGATGGCCTCGTCGATGATCTGGCAGCACTTCTCGGGCACCATCGCCTTCACGGCGCTCACCCACACCCGCGCCTCGGCGTTACCGAGCACGTCCATTGCCTTGGCAGCGCGCAGCACCATCAGGCGCATCGCCTCCACCTCGATACGGCAGCGGCTGATGACCTCCATGTTCTTGCCGAGGTTGATCAGCTTCTTGCCGAAGCCCTCACGGCTGAGGCCACGGTCGACCATCATCTCGATGGCCTTCTCGGCCACACCCACCGAACGCATGCAGTGATGGATGCGGCCGGGCCCGAGGCGCAGCTGCGAGATCTCGAAGCCACGGCCCTCGCCCAGCAGGATGTTGTCCTTCGGCACACGCACGTCGGTGAAGCGGATGTGCATGTGGCCGTGCGGTGCGTCGTCGCTGCCGAACACCTCCATCGGGCCGACGATCTCGACGCCGGGGGCATCGATCGGCACGAGGATCTGGCTCTGCTGCTTGTAGGTGTCGGCGTGCGGGCTGGTGCGCACCATCGTGATCATGATCTTGCAGCGCGGGTCGCCGGCGCCGGAGATGTAGAACTTCTCGCCGTTGATGACCCACTCGTCGCCGTCCAGCACGGCGGCGGTCTGGATCTGCTTGGCGTCGCTGCTCATGATGCCGGGTTCGGTCATCGCATAGGCCGAGCGGATCTCGCCGCGCAGCAGCGGCTCGAGCCAGCGCTCCTTCTGCTCGGGGGTACCCACCCGCTCGAGCACCTCCATGTTGCCGGTGTCGGGCGCCGAGCAGTTCAGGCACTCGCTGGCCAGACGGTTCTTGCCCAGCTCGACCGCAATGTAGGCGTAGTCGAGATTGCTCAGGCCCTCACCGGTCTCGGCGTCGGGCAGGAAGAAGTTCCACAGGCCCTGGGCACGAGCCTTGGCCTTCACCGTGTCGAGCAGTTCGAGTTGGCCCGGGGCCCAGCTCCAGCGATCGGCCCGGCCCTCGCCGAGTCGGTAGAACTCCTCGGTGATCGGGTCGACCTCGTCGCGGATGAATGCCCGCACGGCCTCGAACAGCGGCCGGACCTTGTCCGACATCCGCAGGTCGAGATCGTCCATGCTCGACATCTTCAGTGCGCCACCGACCATGTCCGGTCCTCCTCGTGCTGAGCCTCGTACTGAGAGCGTTCCCCGGGTGCGAACGTACCCGAATCACCGCGCTCGTTCTCAATCCCATCGTCGCACGTCACACCCCACCCGCACCTGTGCACCGACAACACACCACCCCCGCCCCCTTGTGCCCCCACACACCCGAGTCACCCCCGCCCACCCGAGTCGTACCCGTCCATCCGAGTCGTGTCCGCACCCCGGGTGCGCGAACGACCCTCGGGTGCGCGCCAGACTGGCCACCGAACGCGCCTCCAGGAGACCCGATGGATTTCGAACTGCCGCCCGACGACGACCCGCGCCGCATCGAGGTGCGCCGCTGGTTGGCCGAGCACCCCGACCCCGACGGCCGCACCCTGGCGGAGGCGGGTTACGTGGTACCCCACTGGCCGCGCCCCTTCGGCCTCGAGGCCGACCCACTGCACCAACTCATCATCGACGACGAGATGCGGCGGGCCGGCGTGAAGCGGCCGGGGAACGCCATCGGCATCGGATGGGCGGCGCCCACCATCTTCCTCGCCGGCACCCAGGAGCAGAAGGACCGCTACCTCCCCAAGATCTTCAGTGGCGAAGAGGTGTGGTGCCAGATGTTCAGCGAGCCCGACTCGGGCTCCGACCTGGCGTCGCTCGCCACGCGTGCCGAGCGCGACGGCGACGAGTACGTGGTGAACGGCTCGAAGATCTGGACCAGCGGCGGCCACCACAGCCAGTTCGGCATCCTCATCGCCCGCACCAACCCCGACGCGCCCAAGCACAAGGGCATCAGCTACTTCATCTGCCCCACCGACCTCCCCGGTCTGACGATGACCCCCGTGATCGACATGACCAGGGCACATTCGTTCAACCAGGTGTTCTTCGACAACGTCCGTATCCCCGCCAGCCTGCGTGTGGGTGAGGAGGGTGAGGGCTGGCGTCTCGCCAAGGTCACCCTGGCCAACGAACGGGTGTCACTCTCGTCGGGCGGCATCCTGTGGGGCGCCGGACCGTCGTGGCGCGACCTGCTCGACCTGGTCGTCGCGGGCGGTGGCACCACCGACCCGGTGCTGCGCCAGCAGATCGCCCGGCTGCATTCCGAGGCGACGGTGCTCGACCTCAACCGCATGCGCACCCTTACCGCCCGCCTGCAGGGCCGCACGCCCGGGCCGGAGGCATCGATCCAGAAACTGATGGCCGACGAGCACGGCCAGCGCGTCGCTGCGCTCGCCGCCGACCTGGTGGGCGCCCATGCGATGCTCACCGGCTCGGGGCCTGCGGGCGAACTTCCTGCCTCGTCGCGCTCGGCTCCCACCGAGAACCGGGTCACCAACCGCCAGTACCCCGATGTCGACCCGGTGTGGTTCTACAGCCAGCTGTTCGCCCCGGCCCTCACCATCGGTGGTGGCACCTTCGCCGTGCAGCGCAACATCGTGGCCGAGATGGTGCTCGGCCTACCCCGCGAGCCCGACCTCGAGCGCGGTCTCACCTGGGCCCAGACCCGCCAGCAACGCGCCCGCTGACGGGGCGGCCCGACTCAACCCAGGCGGTTGAGCGGGCTGCGCATGAAGAACTCGACCTCGTAGGCCTGCTCGGGTTCGGCGCGCACCATCTCGTCGAGGTGCTCGGCATCGGCGCCAACCAACACCCGCCAGCGGTCGCGGCGCACGGCGTCGAGGATGACCGCTGCAGCCTCACCGGCCGACATCGGCGCGTTGTCGCGGAACATCTCGCCCATCTGCTGCATCATCGGATCGAGTTCAGCGGTACCGATGTGCAACTTCATCGAGTTGATGGCGATGGAGGTGCCGATGTGGCCCGGCATCACCACCGACGCATGGATGTGGGGTGCGTTCACGCGCAGGTCGGTGATGAGCGCTTCGGTGAAGCCCTTCACTGCGAACTTCGCCGCGCTGTAGGCGGTGTGCGGGTTGGCCGGACCCAGCGAAGCGAAGAAGCCGTTCACCGAGCTGGTGTTCACGATGTGCCCGCGTTCGGTCGGCAGCATCATCGGCAGGAAGGCGCGGGTGTTGTAGTACACGCCTCCCCAGCACACGGCGAAGGTCTTGTCCCACTGGCTCCTCTCGCCTGCCACGATGCTGCCGCCACCACCGATGCCGGCGTTGTTGAACAGCAGGTTCACCGTGGGGCGCCAGGCGGCCACCTGGTCGCGGAATGCGAGCACCTGCTCTTCGTCGCCCACATCGGCCACCACCGACAGCACTGCGCCACGGCTGCCATCGGCCGCAACGAGATCGGCGGTCTCGCGCATGTTCGCCTCGATCACGTCGCACATGGCCACGTCGCAACCGTCAGCAGCCAGTTGTCGCACCAGTTCACGACCCATCCCGGTGCCACCACCGGTGACCACCGCGACACACCCGTCGAACCCGTTCTCGAACCGCTCACCCATGTCGTTGCTCACTCCCGTTCGTCGCCGCCGAAGCGGCCTGTCGACTGATCGTCACAGCACACCGTCCCACAACGCCAGTTCGGCCTCGTTCGGCTGACGCAGCAGCTCGGGCTGCACGTCGAACGACATCGTCGGTCGGTCGGCCGCCGTGTAGCGCGGCCACTCCGGCAAGCCGCTGTGACCAGGGGCGCCGTGAGTGGCGAAGTGCACCCACGCGCCGTGCATCGCGTCGGCCAGCGAGCGCGGGGCGTCGGGGCCGTTGAACGCCGCCGCCAGATCGCTGTCGAGGGTGTGGAACACGTACGCCAACTCCAGCGCGTGGCAGGCACCGAAGATGCCGCCGAGTGTGGGAGTGCGCCAGTCGAAGCGGTACATCCACACGTTCGGGTTGTGCGCCGACTGGGCATCGGCCAACCGCACCGCCGGCACCCGGAACATGCGGTCGGTCTCGACGGCAGCGACGATCTCGTGGGGCGCCGCATCGGGCCGCTCCGAGCGGTACTGCGCCAGCGCGGTCTCACCCTGGCCGGCGAACACCGCATCCATCGTCATCTTCACCATCACGTCGTTGAACATCTCGGCCATCGCCACGACGAACACCAGCGACTCCTCCATCGTCGTGCCGACGAGGATCGCAACGTCGGCCGCCGAACCAGCGGCAACTGCGTCGATGGGCCGCTGCGGCAGCACCGCCGTGCCGTAGGTGGGCTGGAACGGCATCGCCGCGCCCGCCACCTCGCCGAACTTCTCGGCGTTGCGGGTGGTCTGCAGTTCAGTGGTGAGCGCCACCTGGGCCTCGAGCCACTGGTCGCTGGTCACGGCGAGCAACGCTGCCGTGTCGCCCGCGGCGACACCGACTGCCTCGAGCATGTAGCCGGCGATGCGGCTGGCCGTGGCGGCGCTGATGCCGTTGTGGCCGGCGCCACTCTGGGGCACCGCCTGCTGGAACAGACCCTTCGCCGACGGCATCGCCAGCAGTGCGCCAACGCTCATGCCACCCGCCGACTCACCGGCCACGGTCACCCGGGTCGGGTCGCCGCCGAATGCCGCGATGTTGTCCTGCACCCAGCGCAGCGCCACCACCTGGTCCTGACTGCCGAGCGTGCCCGAGTCGGTGAACTCGGGGAAGTGGTCGGCGAGGTGCATGAAGCCCTGCGCGCCGAGGCGATAGTTGATGGTGACGCACACCACGCCGTTGCGCGCGAACGACGTGCCGTCGTAGGTGGGCTCGATGCCGCTGCCGCTCACGAACGCGCCACCGTGGATCCACACCAACACCGGCAGGCCGCTCGCCGTCGGATCGGGCGTCCACACGTTCAGGTTCAAGCTGTCGTCTCCTGCCGGTGGCAACGGTCCACCGAAGGGCGGCGGCATCATCGGTTGCGGCTGGATGAGGCCCCCTGCGGTGGCGTCGCGCACGCCGTCCCAGGGCTCGACCGGCTGTGCCGGACGGAACCGGTTGGCGCCGCCCACCGGCGCCGCGTAGGGGATGCCGCGGAACGCGTGCACTTCCCCGTCCACACGACCGCGCACGGCCCCCGACGAGATGTTGACGATGCTGTCCATCACTGCCCCCCAATGGCTCGGACACGGGGTTCCGATCTGCTTCCGGAGCACCCTGTTCAGTACCCTAGCGAGCACAGACATCACGCATGGGGGCGAACGTGGCACACGACCTGATCATCCGGAACGGCTCCGTCATCGACGGCACGGGCAAGGCGGCCATCCGCGCCGACATCGCCATCGACGGCGACCGCATCACCGCCATCGGCGACCTCAGCGGCGCCACCGCCGCAGCCGAGATCGACGCCACCGGCCTCACCGTCACCCCCGGCTTCGTCGACCTGCACACCCACCTCGACGCCCAGATCGGCTGGGACCCGTACATGACCTCCAGCTCGTGGCACGGCGTCACCACGGTGCTGATGGGCAACTGCGGTGTCACCTTCGCACCGGTGCGGCCCGAGAGCCGCGAGTACCTCGCCGAGATGATGGAGAGCGTGGAAGACATCCCACGCCAGGCCATCCTCGACGGCCTGCCCTGGGACTGGTCGACGTTCCCCGAATACCTCGACTCGGTGCAGCGCCTCCAGCCGGCCCTCAACGTGGTCGGCATGGTGGGCCACTGCGCAATGCGCTACCACGTGATGGGCGACCGCTCGATGAGCGACGAAGATCCCACGGCCGACGAATTGGCTCAACTGCGCGACATCGCCGCCGAATCGGTGGCCGGTGGCGCGGTGGGCTTCTCCACCTCGCGCATCCTGCTGCACCGCGTGCCCGACGGCCGCTGCGTGCCCGGCACGTTCGCCCCGGTCGACGAGTACCTCGCCATCGCCGACGGCATGAACGACGCGGGCGGCGGCCTGTTCCAGGCCGTGCTCGACTTCCAGACCAAGCCCGCACACGAAGTGGGCCTCGTGAAGGCGATGGCCGAGCGGTGCGGCGACGTGCTGTTCTCGGGCGGTGTGGGCGACGGCAGCCCCACCACGCTCGACTTCTACCACTCGTTCCTCTCCGACACCCGGGCCAACGCTGGGCGCGTCACCACCGCGTCGATGACCCGCCCGAGCGGCAGCCTGATGGGCCTGTTCCAGGTGCCCCCGGTGCGCGGTCGGGCCTGGGCCGCCGTCATGGCACTGCCCACGCTGGCCGATCGCGTCGCTGCGCTGAAGGACGCCTCCACACGCGCCGACCTGGTGGCCGAGGGCACGGCCAAGGGCCTCAACCACCGCGCCGACCAGGTGTACCCGCTGGGCGTGGGCTCGGTGCCGGAGTACCACATCGACGGCGGCCTGTCGGTGGCCGACCTCGCTGCGGCCGCAGGCGTCGACCCGGTGGAGATCGTCATCGACCGCCTCATCGCCAGCGACGGCCACGAGATGTTCAACATGTGGTACTTCAACCGGGGCACGCACCTGCTGGGCGACTTCCTCACCATGGACCACGTCTACCCGGGCCTCGGCGACGCCGGCGCCCATGCCGGGCAGATCTGCGACGCCGACGCCACCACCCACTACCTCGCCTACTGGCAGCGCGAGCGCAACGTGGTGAGCCTGCCGCGGGCCGTCCACCAGCTCACCGGCCAGGCCGCAGCGGTGCTGGGCCTCGTCGACCGCGGCACGCTGGCGCCCGGCAACTTCGCCGACATCAACGTGTTCGACGCCGACGCCATCCAGGTGGGCCAGCCCGAGTACGTGAACGACTTCCCCGGTGGCAAGGGCCGCCTGCGGGTGGGCTCCACCGGCTATGCCGCCACCATCGTGAACGGCCAGGTCGTCACCCAGCAGGGCGCCCACACCGGCGCCCGCCCCGGCCGCGTCCTGCGCGAGTTCTCCCGCGCCTGACCCCCGCCCCCCTGCGTTTGTGAGTCGATGAGCGGCAGAGCAAGGTTCTGCTCACAAACGCCGCAATTCGGTGCACCCTCAGACATGCGTTTGTGAGCGCGGCCCGGCACAACCGGGGTTTGCTCACAAACGCCGCATGGTGGGGGTGGCGGCCGACTCGGGCGGGGTAGTGGGGTCAGCTGGCGACGATGCCGCCGTCGCAGGTGATGACCTCGCCGACGGTGAAGGCGCCCGCACGCGAGCACAGGAAGATGGCCAGACCGGCGATGTCTTCCGGGGTGCCCACCCGACCACGCGGGTTGTGGCGGCCGATGACGTCCCAGTCGGTGTTGTCGACGTCGCCGCCCGTACCCACACCCGTGCTGAGCATCCAGGTGGGGAACGGCCCCGGGGCGATCGCGTTGACGATGATGTTGCGCTTCACCAGCCGCGCCGCGAGCTGCCGGGTGAGGGTGTGCACCGCCGCCTTCGACGGGCCGTAGTTGACGGTGTCGAACACCGGCAGGCGGATGCCGTCGATGGAGCCGACGTTCACCACCCGGGCCGGGTCGTCGGCGGTGCCGGCCGCCTCGAGCAGCGGCAGCAACTTCTGGATCGTGTAGAAGACACCCTTCACGTTGGTGTCCATCACCTTGTCCCAACCGGCCTCGGGGAACGTGTCGAGCGGAGCACCCCACGACACACCGGCGTTGTTGATGAGGATGTCGAGCTTCGACTCGCGCTCACCCAGCGCCGCGGCCAACCGCTCGATCGAGGCAACGTCGGCGACATCGGCAGGCAGCGGGATGCACTCGCCGCCGTAGGTGTCGCTCAACCGTGCTGCCGTGGCGTCGCACGCCGCCGCCTTGCGAGAGCTGATGTACACCTTGGCGCCGTTGGCCAGGAAGCCGGCGGCGATCATCTCGCCGATGCCGCGCGAGCCGCCGGTGACGAGTGCGACCTTGCCGCGAACCGAGAACAGTGTCTGGACGTCCATACGGGCGACCGTAGCAGTACCCACCCGGTGGGCTCAGGCCCACATGCTCTGGCCGCCGCACACGGTGAGCGCCTGCCCGGTCATGTAGGCGCTCGCATCCGACGCCAGGTACACGGCCAGGCCCTGCAGGTCGTCGGCCTCACCCAGGCGGCGC
>JBEICS010000048.1:0-9085 GCA_040383925.1 Acidimicrobiaceae bacterium
GCGCCATGAGCCGGCGTGGCGTGCAGCGGCGTGGGCCGGGCCCGGGGGCAGTACTCGGCGACGGCGACGAGGAACGTGTCGGCGAAGCGTCCTCCGGCGCGGTGCACCCCGCCGGAGGTGACGAGTTCGAACTCGTCGTCGGCCAAGTCGAGCCGGGCTGCTACGGCCACCACCATCGCGGCGTGGCGGCGGGCAAGCGAGTCGATGAGGTCGATCGCCACCTGGTCGCCGTCGGCCGCGGCCCGGTCGAGCAGTGGGGCGAGGTGGGCGCCGATGCGGATGCGGCGCCGGCTGACCGCCTCGAACAGCTCGTCGACCGTGGCCACGCCCAGCGCCGTGAGGAACTGCTCGGTGAGGGCGGTGGTGGGCGCGACGCCGTGGTGGGCGGCGGCGACGGCGTCGAGTGCTTCGCGCACCATGCTGTGCGCCCCGCTGGGTTCGCCCCAGCCGACGGCCATGGTGCGGTACGACTGGCCGTGGCGGTTCACGCCGGCGGTGACGGCGCCGGTGCCGATGCTCGACACGATGCCCCACGGCTGGCTGCAGCCGGCCCGCAACGCCACGAACGAGTCGTTGGTGACGGTGGCGGGCCAGGTGAGGCCGGCCTCGGCGAGCGCCTGGCGCACCGGCTCGACGTCGCTCGGCCAGTCGACCCCGGCGAGGCCGTAGACGGCGGCGACGACGTGGTGGCGAGTTCGGCCAGCGGCGGAGAGTGCGGTGTCGACGGTGCGGGCCACCTCGGCGGCCATCGCCGGAAGGCCGATGGCTTCCCAGTTGCTGCCCCCACCGGTGGCACTGCCGAGCACGGTGCCGCTCAGGTCGGCCACCAGCACGTCGGTGCTGGTGCCACCTCCGTCGACCCCGATGACCACGTGCTGCTCGCCAGCCTGACTCACCCGGGCGAGGCTAGTTGCGACGGCACCCGATCGGTGTCGGCGTCACTCGGCGGCGCGGGCCGCGTCGTCGTTGGAAGTCGGGTGGCTGCCGTCGTCGATGCTGTGTGAACGAATCTGGCGGCCGAGCCGACGAAAGCCGATGACGGCGACGACAGCGAGCGGAAGGATGATCAGGCCGATGGAGGCCGGGGGTGAGCGACGAGCGACGAACGCGATGAGCAGCAGGTACCCGGCGGTGAGGGTCAGTACCAGGGCGGCCGGGTCCATTCTCGGGTGACGAAAGGCGGCGTCAGCCGCACTGTCGAAGGCCCGCCACCATGAACGCTCACCGGCTGCCCGGCTCCGCCGAACCCCGATCGTGAGTTTCGTGATGAGGATGATGAGCCAGGCCGCAAAGAGGACAGCGATGAACCACCCCGAAACTGGGGTTCCGCCGGTAGGCCCGAACGCGCCGGAGCTAGAGCGGTAGTTGATCAACAGTCGTCCCCGTGCCTGATCCGAAGGCCAGGGCATCGGCGAGGTCGCGGTCGGTGAGGCCGATGCCGTCGAGCAGCAGTCGCATGCGGCGTCGCGGGTTGCCGCCACCGGCGCTGGCTCCGTCCCTGCGGGCGATGCTGCTCATCGACCTCAGCAGCGCCGTCCGCACCGCTTCGGGGCGGGCACTGGCGAGGTCGATCGGGAACGGTGCCCCTGCGCCGAGCGTGCGCTCCTCGATCGGTAGGTGTTTGGTCCGATCGGTATCGAGGTGGGCGCCGGTCAGTTGCACACCGAGCGAACCAAGCCGGGCCAGCACCAGGTCGAGCCCCTCGACGTACTGGAGGTTGCGAGCCGAGTCGGTTCCCTTGGTACCGCCCGAACTTTCGATCACCACCGTCGGCTGTCCGTCGACGGTCTCGACCACGAACTCGGCATCGACGGTGCGGCCACCGACATGCGACATCCGACGCTCGCCGAGGTCGAGCCGTCCCTTGCTGCGCAGGTAGCGGTGGAGTCGGTAGTCGACGATCTCGCGCACCATCGTGTCGAACACCTCACCATCGGCACCGCCGAGATCAAGCTGCAACTCGAACCTGCCGTCGACCACCGCGAACCACGGCGATCGGCCCTCGCTCGACGCGCTGGTCCAGGCCTTGATCGGGTTCTTGCGCCAGTAGCCCAGCCACTCCTGGTCGCTGGGCGACGCCGGGTTGGCGAACTCGCGTGTGGCGTCGACCAGGTCGTTGCGTAGCCGGCGGTCGCGCATGACGAGCCACCGCGAGGTGAGTGCTACGTCGGGCAGTTGCGTGCCGGCTCGAAGGGCACCGGCATCGAGCATCGCCAACAGCGTGACGAGCTTGAAGCTCTTCGTGTAGCTGCCGAACTCGATGTCGAGCAGGAAGTCGCGGGCTGCCTGATGAACGAGCAGCTCGGTATCGGTGAGCAAGCCTGCTTCGGCAAGCGCGCCGAACCAGCCACCACCGGGCCGCTTGTTCGGCAGCTCCTTCCCGAGCAGCAGCGACATCTCCAGCGCTGTCGGTCGGCTGCCGTCGTGCTCGTCGGCCCACTCCTGCAGCAACTCGACAGCCCTGCCTCGGGCCGAGGTGCGGGCCGCCAACTCGCGGAACAGGTCGATCACCTCGGTGTCGACGACGATCGAGCACCCGGGCGGCAGGGTGCCGTCGGTGTCTTCGAGATGGTCGACTGCCTGGCGGGCGGTTGCGCCGGGCTTCCCGGCCAACTCGGCCAGCAACTTCACCTTGAGGAGGAAGCTGCGATGGTTGCCCACCAGGTCGAGTACCTCCAGGCGCTGCTTGTCGGCCGTGCGGCGCAGGCCACGGCCGAGTTGCTGGAGGAACACGATGGGCGACTCCGTGGGCCTGAGGAGCAGCACGGTGTCGATGGCCGGCACATCGACGCCCTCGTTGAACAGGTCGACCGTGAACACAATCTCTAGGTCGCCTGCGGCCAGTCGATCGAGCGATGCGCTGCGGGGTGCTGACCCGGGGCCTGAGTGCACCGCAACGGCGGCAACGCCCTGCGTGGCGAAGTAGCGGGCCATGAACTCGGCATGGCTGATCGAGCAGCAGAAGCCGAGGGCTCGACGTCGGCCCGAAAGGGCGCGCCATTCGCTGAGCACCTGTTCGGCGCGGGCGGTGGTCTCGAGCCGCTTCGTCAGTTCCGCCGCGTCGAAGCGGCCGCTGCGCCAGGGGATCTCGGCGTAGTCGGCCACATCGCGGATCGCCCGGTAGGCGAACGGGCTGAGCAGGCCCCGCTCGATGCCCTCGACCAGGCCCACGTCGAACACGAGGTTGTCGGCGCACAGTGCCAACAGATCGGCCCGGTCGGTTCGCTCGGGCGTGGCCGTCAGGCCGAGCAGGAACTGTGGCCGGAAGTGGGCGATCACTCGGCGGTAGGTGGGGGCGTCGGCGTGGTGGAACTCGTCGACCACCACGTAGTCGAAGGTGGTTGGGTCGAATGCAGCAAGGTTGCGGGTGAGCGACTGGATGCTGGCGAACACCACATCGCCGTCGGCCTCTCGCCGATCGCCGGTGAAGTAGCCGAAGGTTCCCGACGGCCGGATGCGGCGGTAGACGTCGCGGGCCTGGCCGAGGATCTCGTCGCGGTGGGCGATGAACAGCACCCGCCGGAACTGAGGTCGGGTGGAGTCGAACGCTGCCAGCCAGGTCTTGCCGAGCCCGGTGGCCATCACCACCAGCCCTGCAGCGAACCCCTGCGCGCGGGTCTGTTCCAGCGCGCTGAGGGCCTCGCGTTGCACCGATGTCGGTGTCGGCTCAGGGTCAAGGGCTATCCCACCGATGGCCTCATCGTCGGCGGCCGGTGCGGGTCGTGTGAGTTGGCGCTGCCGGTAGGCCGCCAGCCACGGGGCATCGAGTGCCACCGACCGTGGGTCGGCCCACAGCCGCTCGAACTCGTCGAGCAGCGCACCGACCTGCCGTGTCTCGACGTTCCACTCAATGCCACGTTCGAGCGCCGAGCGGCTGAGGTTGCTCGAACCCACGAACGCCACGCCTTGGCGCGACGAGGAGTTGCTGAAGATGTACGCCTTCGGGTGGAAACTCGTCGAGGGGTCGGAGAACACCCGCACAGCCAGCTTCGGCGTCGTATTGGCAGTGGCCGGTTCGGTGCGGGCGGCTTGCTCGATGCGGTCGAGGAAGAAGCCGAGTGCTGCCGGGTCGGTGATGCCGAGGTAGTCGGTGGTGAGCACTCGCACGTGCGCGCCTCGGGCGAGTGCTTCGTCGAGGCGGCCCGCAATCAGGTCGAGGCCCGAACGCATCACGAAACTCACCAACAGGTCGATGCGGTCGAGGTCGTTGCGGATCAGGCAGCGCAGCAACTCCAACTTCATTCGTCCGTCGAACGGCGTGACAAGTTCGGTGGTTGTCTGGCGAGCGAGGTAGTTGCCCCGGCCGGGAATGACGTGACGGATACCGCCACGTGGATCAGGCACGTCGCCGTCGTAGCGCGGGATCACATGCACGTGCACGTGCGGCACGGTCTGCCCCGCCGCGGCACCGGCGTTGAAGCCCACGTTGAATCCGCTGGGCTGGAACCGGTGCTCGAGGAGTTCCTTCACTTCGCCGGCGAGCGCCATCAGCGCGTGCTGTTCATCGACGGTGCACGACCACCAGTCGGGTGTGAGCCGCCTCGTGATGATCAGCGCATGGCCGGTCGATACCGGGAATTGGTCAAAGACAGCAAACACCAACTCGTTCGAGGCAATCCATGTCGACGGTGGAATCTCCAAGAACGGCGACATCGAAGGCGAGCGTAGCCAGGCGGTGGTGTGCGGATAGCCGGTCAATGAGCGATGCCAGCAGCGTCCGCGCGAACGGACTGGAGTTGACCGAGTAAGTACGCAACGAGTGCTGTCAGTAGGTAGCCAACCGCTGCAGCGGGTGCGCCGTTGAAGAGGGCGACGACAGTGCCGATCAGTGAACCCGCCAGCAGTCCGCCCGCAGCGACACCTACGGTGCGGACAAGAACGAAGCCGAGGAGGAAGCCCACGAGCGCGGCGCTGCCGGCCAAGCCAAAGGGCGTCCACCACGGGACGTCCTCGGCGCCGGCAGCCTGAAGTGGCACGCCAACAAGGAATCCGAGAGCGAGCAGCATTCCGAGCATTGGGTTCCTTTCGTGGGTGCTTGGCACCGAGCTGGTCGAAGTCGTGCAACGTACGCACGGGCTGTCACTGTGATCCCCGAGCCACTTCGGACAGCGATGTGAGTTGGGTACCGCTTCTGCAACTGCGGTACTCAGTGCATGAGGAAACTGCGCTTCATGCGGCGTAAAGGATCGCCATGCCCCCGCCGGATACTCTCGGCACATGGCGGACCTCAACCCGGGGTTGTACGAGCAACTGGTCACGGCTGGCCTCGAGCAGCGGCTACAACTGATCCCGGCTGAACTCGCGGAACGCAGTGCGCTCGACCCGGCAGATGCGCACGAGGTGCTCACCCGTCACCTCTCGGCTCTTGTCAATCGTGCGCTGCGCAGTGCAGGCCGAGGCAACAAATCTGACTCCGCCTCGCTCGAACGGCAGGTCGAGTTAGCCAACAAGATCGTGCGCGCAGTTGAGGCATTGGTGCCTGAACTCGACCATCGCAACGACCTCGTCGCGCCGACTAACGATGTGCTGCTCGCCTTAGCTTCCTCAGGGGTGCTGCCTGCTGGCTCGTTCAGGTTCCCCGATCGACCAGAGGTGCCGCTGGGTTCGAGCGCGCTGCTGGTGAATGGTCGCGACCAGCCACGTATCGGCACCGAGGTTCAGCGTGAACTCGCCTCTGCTGATCGGGTGGATCTCCTGTGTGCCTTCATCAAGTGGCACGGGCTACGCGTTCTCGACGAACAACTAGCGTCGCTCCTGCGGCGAGGTGGTCGGTTGCGTGTGATCACGACCACGTACATGGGGGCTACAGAACGGCGGGCCATCGACCGTTTGGTGGAACTCGGCGCCGAGGTGAAGGTGTCCTACGAGACTCGGATGACCCGCCTTCATGCGAAGGCGTGGTTGTTTCATCGCGACTCTGGTTTCTCGACGGCCTACGTCGGCTCGTCGAACCTCTCCAAGTCAGCCTTACTCGACGGGCTCGAGTGGAACGTTCGCTTGAGTGAGGTCGACCAAGGCCATCTGCTCGACACCTTCCGAGGAACGTTCGACGACTACTGGCTCGACCCGGCCTTCGAGCCGTACGACTCGTCGAAGGTGGACGATGTCGAACGGCTCGATGCAGCACTGCGCGCCGAAGGGACCGGTCCATCGGGCCTACCGATTGAACTCGCTGCGCTTGATGTACGGCCCTGGGGCTATCAGCGTGAGATCCTCGACGAGCTGACCGTGCTGCGCGAGGTGCACGACCGTTGGCGGAACCTGGTGGTAATGGCCACGGGTACCGGCAAGACCGTGGTGGCGGGTCTCGACTACCGCCGCCTTCGCCAGGCGGGCCGTGTCGACACCGTGCTGTTCGTCGCTCACCGCGAAGAGATCCTCAGCCAGAGCCTGTCCACGTTCCGGCACATCCTCCGGGATGGTTCGTTCGGTGAGAAGTTCGTCGCCGGCGAGCGACCCCGCGCGTGGCGGCATGTGTTCGCTTCGGTGCAGTCGCTGGCTCGGCTGGACCTTGAACGTGAGTTGGCTGCAGACCGATTCGACATGGTGATCGTCGACGAGTTTCATCACGCCTCTACCGAGAATCGCACGTACACCAACTTGCTGCGCCACCTCACGCCGAAGGTGCTGCTTGGCCTTACGGCAACCCCGGAGCGCGCAGACGGTGCGGATATCCGCGCCTGGTTCGACACTGATGGCGGTGTGGAGTTGCGCCTTTGGGAGGCGCTCGAACGCGGGCTGCTGTGTCCGTTCCAGTATTTCGGCGTCCATGACGATGTTGATCTGCGTGACGTGACGTGGAAGCGCGGCCAGGGCTACGACACGGCAGCACTGACGGCGAAGTACACCGTCCACGATGGCCGTGTTCGGTTGATCGCTCAGGAAGTGCTCGACAAGGTGACCGACGTCGGGCGGATGCGTGCGCTTGGCTTCTGCGTGAGCATTGAGCACGCAGAGTTCATGGCGAAGCGATTCACGGAACTCGTGGGGATTCCCGCACGAGCGGTGACATCACGCACACCTACTGACGAACGGCGTGCCGCCCTGATGGCGCTGCGCACTCGAGAGGTGAACGTGCTGTTCACCGTCGACTTGTTCAACGAAGGAATCGACGTGCCGGAGATCGACACGGTGCTCTTCCTTCGACCCACGGAGTCGGCCACGGTGTTTCTGCAGCAACTCGGCCGCGGGCTGCGCCTGGCCGATGACAAGCCGTGCCTCACGGTGCTCGACTTCATCGGTCAGCAGCACGCCGAGTTCCGCTTCGACCTGCGCTTTCGCGCACTCACCGGCGTGAGCCGCCGAGCGCTGGCACAGCAGTTCGAGCGGGGGTTTCCAACCCTGCCACCCGGCTGTGTGATCGATCTCGACCGTGTGTCGTCAGACATCGTGCTGCGCAATCTGCAGTCGGCGCTGCGGGTCGACTGGTCTGGATTGGTCGCCGAGTTGCGGCGGATCGGTCCATGCACTCTTGGCGAGTTCCTCATCGAGACCGGTGTCGGGCTCGACGACATCTACCGGCGACGGCGAGGCGGCTGGACGGGTCTGAAGCGGCAGGCTGGCCTGGAGACAGGTGAGGTCGGTGCCAACGACGAGGCTCTGGCGGGCGCCTACGGCCGACTTCTGCATGTAGATGACCCCGACCGACTCAGGACCTATGCGGAACTCCTTCGCGATGGTGAGAAGAACCTCCACCCGCGGCAACAGCGTCTTGCACTGATGCTTCACTTTGCGCTGTGGGGCGCTGGTGCCTCGGCCGACGATGTAGTCGGCTCACTCCGGCAGGCTGCCAGCGATCGAGCGCGTCGGGAGGAACTCCAGGAGTTGCTCGACGTGCTCTCTCGGGAGCGGCGGCGACTCGTAGCGCCACTTGAAGTCGGGGGGCCAGTGCCGCTTCACGTGCATGCCCGCTACAGCCGCGATGAAGCGCTTGCTGCGTTTGGTGTCACCAGCCCAGATTCCGTCCGGCAGGGGGTCAAGTGGGTCGAGGCCGAACAGGCCGACTTGTTCTTTGTGACTCTTCGAAAGACGGAGCGCCACTACTCGCCCACCACGATGTATCAGGATCGGGCCATCTCGCCGAACCTCTTTCAGTGGGAGTCGCAGAGCACGACCGCCACCTCCTCGCCCACCGGTCAGCGCTACGTCAACCACGTCGCTCGGGGTTCAACGGTGCATCTCTTCCTCCGCGAGACAAAGGAAGCCGATGGCAGCCTCGGTGCGCCCCCGTACCTCTACGCAGGGCCGATGACCTACGTCAACCACACAGGTGACCGGCCGATGCGCATCCTCTGGAAGCTCGCCCACGATCTGCCGGCCGACGTATTCCATGGGGCGCGCCTGGCGGTTGGTTGAGTCATCAGGCTTCGTGCCTCACGACTGGCCGGGCTGCTCGTCGGCGTCGAAGCGGCTCTTGCGGCCGCGCGACGTGCTGCGGCTGGTGGAGTGGAGGCGCTTGCTCGACGCGTTGTCCCAGTCGCCCATGCTGAGCCGGTCGATCTCGACACGCAACTCACTCACCCGGTAGTCGTAATCGGGCAGAGCCGAGTGCAGGAGGTTGTCGGCCGCATCGCCCAGCAACTGGGCGGCCCGCTCGTAGTTGCCGCGCTCGATCTCGCGGTGCGCCTCGGCCTGCTCGCGGGCGGCGCGCAGCACCAGCACCTGCTCGACCACCTCGGCATCGGCCGTGTCGGGGTTGTCGCCGGCGTTCACCACCAGCGGGATGGTCACGGCGTGCAGCGACGTGTCGTCGCCCACGGCCACCCAGCGGATGACGGCTTCACCGGCATCGATCGCCCGCGCCTCGGACTGGGGTGCCAGGCGCAGCATCGCCACCACCCGGCGGCGCTCGCCGCCGTAGGCATCGCCGAGCGCCACCTGCATCCCACCGGCCACCGAGGTGATGGGGAACTCGTTCAGCACGAGCAACTCCACCACGTCGGCGCCGGGCCGCAGCTCGACCGACACGTTCTGTGCCACCACGCTCGAAAGGCCCTCGAACTCGCTGGTGAACACCGCCGCGGCCTGGTCGGGCCCGGCGCACCAGTAGTCGTTGCCCCGGCCGGCGTTGGCCATCGCCGCCAGC
>JBEICS010000049.1:0-9039 GCA_040383925.1 Acidimicrobiaceae bacterium
CGCTGGCCGCGACGTAGTGGTGCTCGAGGCCCGCGACCGCGTGGGCGGGCGGGTGTGGAGCCATCACTTCACCGATGGGCAGTGGTGCGAACGGGGCGCCGAGTTCGTCGACAGCGCACACAGCGAGGTGCTCGCCCTCGCTGAGCGATTCGGGCTGGGTCTCTGCCCGGTGCCGAGCGGTCGCGACGACGCCGAGCGGATGGTCGACATGGGAGGGCGCGCCGCGCCCTATTCGCTGCATCACTCGCTCGCCCCCGACCTCGAACGGTGGGACGAGGTGCTGGCCGGACTCGCGGCGACCATCGACATCGACGACCCCACCGCCTCGCCCGACGCCGAGCGGCTCGACCGTACGCCGCTGTCGGCAGTCGTCGACTCGCTCGGCCTCAGCCTGGTTGCTCGCGTGGTGATCGGTCGCGACATCCGCAGCGAGTACATGCTCGGACCCGACGAGGTGTCGGTGCTGATGGCGGCATGGATGACCGCGCTGCACCTGCGTTCGGGCGACGGGTTCGAGGGCTGGCGCATCGTCGGTGGCAACGACCAGCTCGCCGCCGGCCTCGCCGCCGGGTTGGGCGATCGGGTGCTGCTGGGTCACGCGGTGGCGATCCTCGATGCCGACGTGGGCGAGGTGGTGCTGCGTTCGGGCGAGCGTTGGACGGCCGACCATCTGGTGGCCGCCGTGCCGCTTCCTGTGCTCGGACGGATGTGGGCAGCGATGCCGGCGGGGCTGCGGGCGGTGTCGTACGGCATCGGCGGCAAGGTGAGCGTGCAGGCCGATCGACGCGTCTGGCGCGACTACGGATGCGATGGCTCGGTGCGTACCGAGCGGGCATGGGGCGAGGTGTGGGAGACCACCGATGGCCAACAGGGCGACCGAGGGGTGATCACGGCGTTGCTGGCGTCGCACGACGGTGCCGCGCTGACTGCGTTGCCCGAGACCGAGTTGCGCGTCGTCGACGAGATGGAGCGACTGTTCCCCGGCTTCCGCGGGCTGGCGGGCGAACGGGTGCGCACCGACTGGACCAACGACCTGCACAGCCTCGGCGCGTACGCCACGTTCGGTCCCGGACAACTGCTGCCCGCTTGGGGCGAACTGCGCCGCCGACACGGTCGGCTGCTGCTGGCGGGCGAACACACCGACTCGTGGGCCGGCTACATGGAGGGCGCCCTGCGAAGCGGCGCGCGGACCGCTGCCGCGGTGATCGGCGCCGGCTGAACGACGGGCAACTCAGCGAGCCGGCGCCTCGATGGCAGTGGTCTCGATCGACGAGTAGGGCAGCCGCGAGAAGAACTGGTCGGCGTGCCGAGCCAGGGCACGGATGGCCGCGTAGTTGGCGGTGCCACCGATGGCTGCGCCGATGCCCAGGGGCAGCGCTCGACCGAGTGCGATGACGCCTCGCTTGGTGCCGTAGCGGCGCACGATGTGGCGCTGGAAGCCGCTGTTGATGGCGTGCAGCGAACTGAGCGGGAGCCGCAATGTCGGGGCCACGCCGCTGGCCGCGAGCCCGGCAGCGACCGGGGCTCCCAGCGTCACGCCCACCTCCTCGGCCATGTGGGTGAAACCCTCCTTGGCGGTACTGCCGTAGAGCAGCACGGCGAGCACCCAGGCGCGGCGCTCGTCGACGGTGGGTTCCTTGCGGCCGTGCAGCGCGGCGATGGTGAGGATGAGGTCGCCGGCCCGGGCCGTGAACCAGGCCACTTCGGCGGCGGTGGCTGTGAGGGTGGCGGCGGTGCCCACGGCGGGTGCCGCGACGGCGGCACCGGCAGCGGCGCCGACCACGGCCACCTCGCGGGCGAAACTGTCGGTGAGCGCCTTGATCTTCTCGGGCCGGATCGTGCCCGGCAGGGCTGCGGCTCGTTCCACGGCGGCCGACCAGCGGGCGCTGGTGGCCTTGTCGATCCCGGCCAGCAGCAGGTCGGCGACGGGTTTGTCGTCGAGCGCGTTCAGCCGCTCGGTGATCGCCCGGTGCAGGCGATCGCGCCAGTGTGGCGTGCTGCTCGATGCCATCCCCCTGTTCTACTCCCTCCCACGCAGCCCCGCCGTCCACCCCGCCGTCCACCCCGCCGTCCACCCCGCCGGTCGGCGTTTGTGAGCGGGGCCGGGTTGTGGTGGGGGGTTGCTCACAAACGCCGGGAGGGGGCGGGTGGTCGGGGGAAGGGTGTGACACCCCCGCGGTACCCTCGGATGCGTCATGACCGTGCGCCCCACGACCGAACAGGTGTTGCTGATGGCTCCCGACCGGCAGGCCGCCGCGGCTGCGGTCGGGGTGGCCGAGCCGGGCAACTGGTCGGCCGCAGGATGCGACGACCAGGCCGTGTGGGGGCAGTACGTCGCCTCGTCGGCCGAGCCGTACGAGGTGTCGATCGAACTCACCGTGCCGGCGTTCCGCTGCACCTGCCCCAGTCGCAAACTGCCCTGCAAGCACTGTCTGGGGTTGCTGCTGCTGCACGCCCAGCAGGGGGTGCAGCCGGCGCGTCGACTGCCGTTCGTCGACGCCTGGTTGCAGCGTCGGGCCGTTCGCGAGGCTGCACTGCGCGACGCGCTGGCCGACCCGGTCGAAGCACCCGAGCCCGCCGCGGCACCGGAAGCGGCGCCGGATGTGGGGGTCGACGGCGATCAGTCCGCTGTGGTCGGCGCGGCGGCGCTGGGCGCGACGGCTCCGTCGGGGTCGCCGGGTGACGAGGCGCAGCGCGAGAAGCGTCGTACCGAACGTGCCGAACGGATGCGCGCCGGATTGGTCGAGTTCGACCGCTGGCTGGCCGACCGTGTACGCGTGGGATTGGCGGCAGCCGAACTGGCTCAGCCCGACACGTGGGACCGGGTCGCTGCCCGCCTGGTCGACGCGCAGTGCGGCGGACTGGCCAACCGGGTGAAGCGAGTGGCTGCCCGGGTGGGCCAGCACCAGCAGTGGCACCACGATGTGCTCGAGGAGTTGGCGGTGCTGCACCTGCTGGTGAACGGCGCGCTCCGCACCGCCTCCCTGCCCGCCGACCTCGCCGACGGGGTGCATGCCGCCACCGGCCTCACCACCCTGCAGGCCGACGTGCTGGCCGGTGTGCCCACCACGGCGCGCTGGCAGGTGCTGGGCGAGAGCCGGGTGCGCGAAGACCGCATCACGGTGCAGCGCACCTGGCTGCGTGCGATCGATCCGGCCGGGGCCACCGAACCGCCGGCACCCACCTGGGCGCTCGTGCTGTCGTTCGGCACGTTCGGCAACGAACTGCAGAGCGACCACGTGGTGGGAACCGAGTTCGATGCCGACATCCACTGGTACCCGGGCGCAGCACCGCTGCGGGCGCTGGTGGGCAGGCTGCACTCGCTCAGCGCAGTCAGTACCGCGGCACCCACCGGGTTCTCGGTCGAGCGGGCGATGGGACTCGCCGGGTGGGCTCTGGCTGTCGAGCCCTGGCTCGAACGGGTGCCGCTGTGCATCTGCGCCGTGCCCACCCCGCTGGGCGACGGCCGCTGGGTGTTGGCCGATGGAACCGGTGCGCTGCCCGTGGTGCCCGGGTTCTGGCGGCTCGCCGAGCTGGTGTCGATCAGCGGCGGTCGTCCGGTCACGGTGATGGGCGAGTGGTCTGCCGACGGGTTCCAACCGCTCACCGTGTGGGCCGATGAGGGCCACGGCATCTCGACGGCGGTGGCCCTGTGACCGGCGACCTCGCCACCAGTGCGGCCACCGAGTGGAGCGCGCTCGTCACCACGGCGGTGCTGGGCGCCGAACGGCATCCCCTCCCGGCAGCGGTGGAGGGATGGGATCGCTGGCCGGGCGACGCCGACCCGGCGGTGGCGCTGCTCGACCGTGCTGCGGCAGTGGTCGTGGCCCGCCGTGCAGGGGCCATGGCCGCCGCCCCTCCGACGCGGCCACTGCCCGAGGCACCGCCCGACAGCCGGCCTCCGTGCACTACCGCATGCGCCCAGCGTCTCGCGCGCATCGTCGGGGGCGAACACGAGATCGTGTTGGGCGAGTGGCTCCACCTCTGCGACCAGGCTGGCCTGCAGCTCCCGGCGCCGCTGTTACCGGCCCTGCTGTTGCGCGGTCGCCGGCGACCCGACCTCGACCTGGTGGTGCGCCGACTCGCCGGATCGCGGGCCACATGGCTGGCCCAGGTGGTGCCCGAGCTGGGGGTGAAGCCCGTGCCCGCACCTCCCGCAAAGGGGGTCGTGCCGCTGGGCCCCGTACCACCGCCTCCCCACAGCGGCGCGGCCGCCGCGCTGGTCCTCACGCAGCTCCGCGACGGTCGGGCCACCTGGGCGGCACTGCCGCAGTTGCAGCAACTCGTCGCCGGCCTCACGCCCGACGCGCTGGCGTCGTTCCTGGCGTCGCTGGGCCAGCAGGCCGCCACCGCTCTCACCGCCCGCACCAGCGCGGCGCTCACCGACCTGGCCGAGTTCCGCGCCGAGATGCTGCGCGAGTTCGCCGCCGCGTCGCCGGGCGCCCCGAACGCAGCAACCCTCCCCACCCCCGCACCCGCCCCTCCCGACCCCACAGGTGACCCGTCATGACCCAGTCCGCATCCGGCACTCCCGCATCCGGCGACGCAGGCGTCCTGCGTCCGCACGCCGAGGACGAGTTCGCCCACGAACTGGCCGCGCTCGCTCGGCTCGACGACCGGCCCCGCCCCACCAACTGGCGTCTGTCGCCCTGGGCCGTGGTCACCTACCTCATGGGTGGCACGCTGTCCGACGGCACCGTCGTGCTGCCCAAGTACATCGGCCCGCGCCGACTGATGGAGACCGCGGTGGCGACGTTGGCCACCGACCGCGCCCTGTTGCTGCTCGGTCTGCCGGGCACGGCGAAGACCTGGGTGAGCGAGCACCTGGCCGCGGCCATCAGTGGCGACTCGACGTTGCTGGTGCAGGGCACTGCGGGCACGGCCGAGGAAGCCATCCGCTACGGCTGGAACTACGCCCGCCTCCTGGCCGAGGGCCCCACGCCGGCGGCACTGGTGCCATCCCCGGTGTTCCGGGCGATGGAGCGCGGCGCCGTGGTGCGGGTGGAGGAACTCACCCGTCTGCCCAGCGATGTGCAGGACGCGCTCATCACGGTGCTCAGCGAAAAGACCCTGCCGGTGCCCGAACTGGGCATCGAGGTGCAGGCCCGCCACGGCTTCACGCTCATCGCCACGGCCAACGACCGCGACCGCGGCGTGAACGAGTTGTCGAGTGCGTTGCGTCGCCGCTTCAACACCGTGGTGCTGCCCACCCCGGCCACCGCCGAGGAGGAGGTGCAGATCGTCACCCAGCGCGTCGCCGCCCTCGGGGCCGCGCTGTCGTTGCCGCCACAGGCGGCGTCGGCAGACGAGATCCGCCGGGTGGTGTCGGTGTTCCGCGAACTGCGGCTCGGCCAGAGCGACGACGGACGCATCAAGTTGAAGACGCCGTCGGGCACGATGAGCACGGCCGAGGCCATCTCGGTGATCGTGCAGGGCATGGCCATGGCCGTGCACCTCGGCGACGGCACGGTGCGGTTCGACGACCTGCTCGGCGGCATCGAGGCCAGCGTCGTGCGCGATCCGGTGCACGACACGGTGGTGTGGCGCGAATACCTCGACTCGCTGGCGACGCGCTGAGGCCGACCCACCGCATGGCTCCCACCGCCACCGTCACGGCGCAGATCCGCCTGCTGGGTATCCGTCACCACGGGCCCGGGTCGGCGCGCGCGGTGGAGGCTGCGCTGCACGCCGATCCGCCCGATGCGGTGCTCATCGAGAACCCGGCCGATGCCGACGCCGTCATCGCCCTGGCCGGCCACCCCGACATGCGGCCCCCGGTCGCCATGCTGGCGTACGTCGTCGATCGCCCCGAGCGAGCGGTCTTCTACCCGTTGGCCTCATTCAGCCCCGAGTGGGTGGCCATGCGCTGGGCGCTCGCTCACGACGTCCCGGTGCGCTGCATCGACCTGCCGGCCCGCACCACACTGGCCGAGCCGCGTCCGGCGTCTGATTCCGGCGAGGTGCTGCACGACGGTGTGCCACGCCCCAGCGATCCCATCGGCGTGCTGGCCGAGGCAGCCGGCTACGACGACACCGAACGGTGGTGGGAGGACGTCATCGAGCACCGCGGCGGCCGCACCGACGATGCCGATGCGCCGTTCGCGGCGATCGGTGAAGCGATGACCGAGTTGCGGACGCTGTGGGAACCCCTCGGCGAACCCGACGAGGTGCACGAACGCTGGCGCGAAGCGCACATGCGTGCCGGTATCCGCCGGGCGGTGGCCGATGGCTTCAGCAATATCGCCGTCATCTGTGGGGCGTGGCATGTGCCTGCGCTCGGCTCGGCCACCACCCCGGCACAGGCGCGCCGCGACACCGCGACGCTGCGTGGGCTGCCCAAGACGAAGGTCGCCGTCACCTGGGTGCCGTGGACGCATCGGCGTCTGGCCAGCGGTCTCGGCTACAACGCAGGGGTCACGGCACCCGGCTGGTACGACCATCTGTACGCACACACCGGGCCAGATGTGGTGGCACGCTGGTTCAGCGAAGCCGCGCACGTGTTGCGCCGCGCCGACTACGCCGTGTCGGCCGCCGATGTGGTGGAGGCCACGCGGTTGGCCGAGGCGCTGGCGGCACTGCGCGGGCGCCCGCTGGCCGGGCTGAGCGAGGTCACCGATGCGGCCCGGGCCGCGCTGGGTCAGGGCGCCGATGCGCCACTGCTGCTGCTCAGCAGCGAGATGGTGGTCGGAGCCCGACTGGGGGCGGTGCCCGACAGCACCCCGATGGTGCCGCTTGCCCGCAGTCTGGCCGTCGAGCAGAAGCGCTGGCGGCTGAAACCCGAACCGGTGGCGAAGCTGCTCGAGCTCGATCTGCGGCGTCCGCTCGACCTGGGCCGCTCGCAACTGCTGCACCGCTTGCTCGTGCTCGGGGTGCCGTGGGGGCATCCGGTCGACGGCCGCGGCAGCACCGGTACCTTCCGCGAGGCGTGGCAGGTGCAGTGGGAGCCCGAGCTGGAGGTCCTCATCATCGAGGCATCGGGGCTGGGCACCACCCTCGAGGCCGCTGCGGGTGCAGCCATCACCCAGCGGGCCACCGACACCGCATCGCCCGGCGAGCTGACGGTGCTGCTGGAACAGGCGCTCCTGGCCGATCTCGATGCCGTCGTGCCGACGCTGCTCGACCTCGTGCGCGACCGGGCTGCGCTCAGCGACGACGTCGCCCGGCTGATGGAGGCGGTGCCCGCGCTCGTGCGCACCATCCGGTACGGCGATGTCCGCCGCACCGACGGCACGGCGTTGGCCGATGTGGTCGGGGGCATCGTGTTGCGCGTTGCCGCCGGGTTGGTGGCCGCGTGCACGGCGCTCGACGACGACGGCTCGGCCACCATGGCCGAGCAGGTACGTGCCACACAGTCGGCGCTCGCGCTGCTGGGCGACGCGCACCTGCTCACCCGCTGGCGTCTGGCGCTCGTCGAACTGTCCGAACGCGACCGGGTGCACGGCCTGCTGCAGGGCCTCGCCACGCGGTTGCTGGCCGATGCGGGCACGCTCGAAGCCGACGCGGTCGAGCGCCGGGTGTCGCGAGCGCTGTCGCCGGGTGCCACACCGCTCGAAGCGGCAGCCTTCGTGGAGGGGTTCCTCGGTGGTTCGGGCACGGTGCTGCTGCACGACCCCACGTTGCTGAGCGTGATCGACCGCTGGCTGGCGTCGCTGCCGGGCGACTCGTTCACCGACGCCCTGCCGCTGCTGCGCCGCACCTTCGGTGCGTTCGAGCCGGCCGAGCGGCGGGCCCTCGGCCAGCGGGTGCGCACTGGCGCTCCGCCGACGGCAGGCGGACGCGTCGGCGCGCTCGATCCGGCCCGCGTCGAGGCAGCGCTCGCCATCGTCGCCGCACTGCTCGGGCGGCCGCAGTGAGCACCGTCGACGACGCCGGGCCCGAGGTCGTGCCCGCCTCGGTGCACGAGGCCGAACGGCTGCGCCGCTGGCGCCTGCTGCTCGGCAGCGGCGACCAACAGCACCCCGACGGCACCGGTGTGCAACTCGACGGCGACGACCGGCAGATCGATGCAGCCCTCAGCGCCCTGTACGACACGCCCACACCGGGCGGCCGGTCGGGCGGTCGCGCCAACCGAGCGGGCGGTCTGGGCTCGTCGGCACCGGCGGTGGCGCGGTGGCTGGGCGACATCCGCCGCTACTTCCCGAGCGGCGTGGTGCAGGTGATGCAGCGCGATGCCATCGAACGCCTCGACCTGCAGCGCCTGCTGCTCGAGCCCGAGATGCTGGCTGCGATGGAACCCGACATCCATCTGGTCAGCACCCTGTTGGAGTTGGCGCACCTGCTGCCCGACACCACTCGCGCCACGGCCCGCCAGGTGGTGGCCCGGGTGGTGGCCGACCTGCAGGCCCGGCTCGGCCAGCCCACGGTGCAGGCGATCAGCGGCGCCCTCACCCGCACGGCGCGCACCAATCGCCCCCGCGGTGCCGACATCGACTGGGACCGCACGGTGCGCGCCAACCTGCGCCACTTCCAGCCGAGTCTCGGCACCGTGGTACCAGAGCGACTCGTCGGCTACGCCCGGCTCGGCTCGGCGATGCGCAAAGAGGTGATCATCGCCATCGACCAGAGCGCGTCGATGGGTGACAGCGTGGTGTACGCCGGCGTGTTCGGCGCAGCCCTCGCCTCCATCCGGTCGCTCAGCACCCGCCTGGTCGCGTTCGACACGTCCATCGTCGACCTGAGCGGTCTGGCCCACGACCCCGTCGAGGTGCTGTTCGGGGTGCAGCTGGGCGGCGGCACCGACCTGAACCGGGCCATGGCCTACTGCCAGACGCTGGTGAACCGGCCCGACGACACCGTGCTGGTGGTGATCAGCGACCTCTACGAGGGCACACCCGGCGGCGACTTCGTGGCGCGTCTTGCCGCGATGGCGCGCAGCGGGGTGCGCTGTGTGGCGCTGTTGGCCCTGTCCGACGAAGGTGCCCCGGCGTACGACCACGTCGCTGCCGCCACCCTCGCCTCGGTGGGTGTGCCGTCGTTCGCGTGCACACCCGATGCCTTCCCCGATCTCATCGCCGCCGCCATCGACCGCCGCGACCTGTC
>JBEICS010000050.1:0-8998 GCA_040383925.1 Acidimicrobiaceae bacterium
CGCGCTGGCACGTGCACGCCGACGGTGCGCGATGAGTGGGCCACGCGACATCCTCGACGAGTTCGACCAGGAACGGGCCCGGCCGCGTTGGCCGCTCGTGCCGGTGCGGGTGGGCATGGTGGTGGAGGACCGGTCGTCGGGCTTCACCGGCGATGTGGTGAAGATCAGCGTGCAGGCGGTCACCCTGCGCGACCGGACGGGCAACCACCGTCACTTCGTGTACAAGCCGGGCGGATTCCTCATCGACGGCCGGCCGGTCACGCTGGTGCGCCCCGAGAGCGAGGTCGCAGCACAGTCGGCATCGACGCGCATCACCGCGAGTGGCTCGATCATCTCAGCCCGCCCGGCGCCCGCCAAGGTGGCGCGGGCGAGCCGCATCTGGGTGGAGGGCAAGCACGACGCCGAACTCGTCGAGCACGTGTGGGGCGACGACCTGCGCGACGTCGGCATCGTGGTCGAGCCGATGCACGGCATCGACCACCTCCTCGACGCGATAGACGACTTCCAGCCCGGACCCACCCGGCTGCTGGGTGTGCTCGTCGACCATTTGGTGCCCGGCTCGAAAGAGCAGCGACTCGCCGACGAGGTGGCCCGACGGCACCGGCACGTGCTGGTGACGGGCCACCCCTTCGTCGACGTGTGGCAGGGCGTGCGGCCGCGGGTGATCGATCGCGATGCCTGGCCCGTCGTGCCGCGAGGCACGCCGTGGAAGGACGGCATCTGCGCCGCGCTCGGTGCCGACCCCGCCCGCTTCTGGCCGTTCCTGCGCAACCGCGTGCAGTCGTTCAGGGACCTGGAGCCCGAGTTGGTGGGCTCGGTGGAGCGTCTGATCGATTTCGTCGCGCCGTCGCCCGATTGAGGGGGCCGACGGATCAGTGAGGCGCGCCTGCGGCCTTGCTGCGGCGGTGCTTCAGGTATTCGAGGGCGATGGGCAGCACGCTGACGGCCACGATGACGATGGCGGCGATCTCGATGTTGTTCTTCACGACGTCGATCTCGCCGAGGAAGTAGCCGAGCGTGGTGATGCCCGCACCCCACAGCACGCCGCCGATGATGTTGTAGGTGACGAAGGTGCGGTAGTGCATGCTGCTGACCCCGGCCACGGTGGGTACGAACGTGCGCACCACGGGCACGAAGCGGGCGAGCACGATGGTCTTCGCGCCGTGCTTGGCGAAGAACACCTCGGCCTTGGCCACGTGCGCGGGGTCGAACAGGCGACTCTTGGGTCGTTGCAGCAGGTTGGGGCCGATCTTGTTACCGATGAGGTAGCCCACCTGATCGCCGACGATGGCTGCGATGGCGCACACCGTGGCGACGATCCACAGGGCCGGCATGTAGCGCTCGCCGAACTGCTCGACTGCCGCGCTCGAGGCCAGGAACCCGGCGAAGAACAGCAGCGAGTCGCCCGGCAGGAAGAAGCCGATGAGCAGGCCCGACTCGGCGAAGATGATGAGCCCGAGAGCGACGATGCCGCCGGTCTTGATCCATTCGTTGGCGAAGTCGAGGAAGGCGAGCACGGCCGGTCACGCTAGCGGTGAAAACGCCGAGGGCCCGGGCCGATGCCCGGGCCCTCGTACGAGATGGAACGGATCGATCAGGCGGTGGCGTGAATCGAGTTGCTCTTGCGGCTCGAGTAGACGATCGAGGCCACCAGCACCACCAGAGCTGCGGCGGCGACGGTGTAGCGGGCTCCGTCGTTGTCCTGCAGCGAGATGATGGCGGGCAGCACCAGCAGGCTGACCAGGTTCATCACCTTGATGAGCGGGTTCAGCGCCGGGCCGGCGGTGTCCTTGAACGGGTCGCCGACGGTGTCGCCGATGACGGCGGCCTTGTGGGCGTCGCTGCCCTTACCGCCGTGGTGGCCGTCTTCGATGTACTTCTTGGCGTTGTCCCAGGCGCCGCCGGCGTTGCTGAGGTAGTTGGCCATCAGCTGGCCGACGAGGATGACGGCGGCGAGGAACGCGCCGAGCGCCTTCCAGTCGATACCGAAGCCGACGATGACCGGCGTGAGCACCGCCAGCAGCGCAGGCGTGGTGAGCTCGCGCAGCGAAGCGGCGGTGCAGATGTCGATGACCGGGGCGTAGTCGGGCTCCTTCTCGCCACGCATGATCTTGCCGTCGGCGAACTGCTTGCGCACTTCCTGCACCACCACACCGGCGGTACGACCGACGGCGCGGATGGCGAGCGCCGAGAACATGAACGGCACGGCGCCACCGATGAGCAGACCGATGAAGATCTTCGGGTCGGCCACGTTGATGGCCAGTTCGGGGATCTTGAACACGCCGTCGGCGAGGTTGTCGGCGACCGCACCGATCTCGGCGCCGCCGATCTCGATGAACGATGCGAACAGTGCCACTGCAGCGATGACGGCCGATCCGATGGCGAAGCCCTTGGTAACGGCCTTGGTGGTGTTGCCGACGGCGTCGAGGCTCACCATGATGCGCTCGGGCTCGCCGTGGAACTCGCCACTCATCTCGGCGATGCCGGCGGCGTTGTCGCTGACCGGGCCGAAGGTGTCTTCCGACACGATGACGCCAGTGGTGGCCAGCATGCCCATGCCGGTGAGGGCGACGAGGTAGAACGAGAAGGTGAGGTTGCCGCCGCCGAGGGCGAGGGCCACACCGATCGCGATGGCGATGGCAATGACTGCGTAGACCGAGCTCTCGAGGCCGCTGGCGGTGCCCGAGAGCACCACGGTGGCCGGGCCGGTCTCGGCGCTCTCAGCGATTTCCTTCACCGGCGAGTAGTGGGTGCCGGTGTAGTACTCGGTGAGGCGGCTCACCAACTGGGCGAGCACCAGGCCGATGGCCACGGCGCCGAACACGCGCCAGCCGGCGCCCGACATCAGCTGCACACCCTTGCCGGTTTCGCCCAGGTCGTTGCCGACGTAGACGAGCGCCACGATGAGCGTGCCGATGAGGGTGAGGACACCGGCGACGGCGAAGCCGCGGTTGATCGGCTTGAGCGCGTCGGTCTCGTCGTCCTTTGCCTTCACGGCGAACACGCCGGCGATGGAGGCGATGACGCCGATGGCGCGGGCGGCGAGCGGGAACACGAGGCCCATCGCCGGGTTGAGGCCGATGGAGTTGAATGCGGCCACGCCGAGGATGATGGAGGCGACGAGGGTGACCTCGTAGCTCTCGAACAGGTCGGCGGCCATGCCGGCGCAGTCGCCCACGTTGTCGCCCACGTTGTCGGCGATGGTGGCGGGGTTGCGCGGGTCGTCTTCGGGGATACCGGCCTCGACCTTGCCCACCAGGTCGGCGCCGACGTCGGCAGCCTTGGTGAAGATGCCGCCGCCGACACGGAGGAACAGCGCCAGCAGCGAGCCACCGAAGCCGAAGCCGACGAGGATGACCGAGCTGGAGTTCTGGAAGATCATGATGATCAAGGTGGCGCCGAGCAGGCCCAGGCCGACCGTGAACATGCCGGCGACACCGCCGGTGCGGAACGCCACCGTGAGCGCCTTCGGCATCGAGTTGCTGAGCGCTGCGGCCGCGGTGCGGACGTTGCCGCGCGTGGCCAGCGTCATCCCGATGTAGCCCGTCAGACCCGACGCGATACAGCCGAGCACGAAGGCCACGGTGCGCCAGGTGCCTGCCTGGGCGAAGCTGAGGGCATCGGTACCGTCGGGCTTCTTGATGGCCGTCGACGTGACGAACACGATGGCCGCCAGCGGGATGAGGATGAGGGCGATCGTGCGGAACTGGCGCTTGAGGTAGGCCCAGGCGCCGTCCTGGATCGCCTTGGCGATCTCCTGCATCTTGGGTGAGCCGGCGTCGGCGGCCAGAACGGCCTTGACGAGATAGAAGCCGACGGCGATGGCGAGCAGCGCAGCGGCTACCGACAGCAGCAGTACGGCCCACTCACCACCCTTGAGTTCGAATACTTGGTATCCGCCTTCTGAAGCGAAGATTGCTGGCACCAGGGGTCTCCGGGGTCTGTCAGGCGCGTGCCACATCGGACGCGCTGGGTTGGGCAAACGGGGAGAGTGTAGGGACTTTCCGGTGTGACCGACGAAACGTCCTCCAACCTCGGAGAAGTTCGTCCCGCGCCGGTCGCGGGGCTACCGTTCGCTCCAGCGTCACCTCGATGTCACGAAAGCAGTCGTAACCATGGCCCAGACCATTGCTCCGCCTCCCGCTCGCGGCCCCGTCACCGGCACGGCCACGGCGACGCGCAAGCGCAAGCCCTTCCTGCTCGACCTGTACGGCACCGCTGTCGGGAAGAAGTACGTCATGGCCATCACCGGCCTGCTGATGATCGGCTTCGTGGTGGCCCACATGGTGGGAAACCTGAAGATGTACCTCGGTGAGGAAGACCTCAACCACTACGCCGAGTTCCTGAACCGCCTCCTGTACCCCATCGCCCCCGAGGGCGCGGTGCTGTGGATCATGCGCGGCGGCCTCGTCACGGCAGTGCTGCTGCACATCCACGCCGCCTACTCGCTCACGCAGCTCAACCGGCACGCCCGTCCGGTGAAGTACCAGAGCGCCCGCGACTACCAGGTGGCCAGTTTCGCCAGCCGCACGATGCGGATGACCGGCATCGTCGTGCTGCTGTTCATCGTCTGGCATCTGCTCGACTTCACCTTCGGTGTCACCAACACCATCGGCAGCAGCGACGAGTTCGTCAAAGAAGAGGTGTACACGAACGTGGTGCGCAGTTTCGAGCGCGTGCCGGTTGCGGTGTTCTACATCCTCGCCAACATCGCCCTCGGGGTGCATCTGTTCCACGGCACCTGGAGCCTGTTCCAGTCGATGGGCTGGAACAACCCGCGCTTCAACGAGTGGCGTCGAGCCATTGCCATCGGCGTCGCCACCATCGTGGTGGTCGGCAACGTGTCGTTCCCGGTCGCTGTCCTCGCGGGCATCGTCGGCTGATCGGTCCAGGAGAGAGACATGAGCATCGAGCTGCAGAGCAAGGCGCCCGCCGGTCCGATCGCGGACAAGTGGGACACCTACAAGAGCGACATGAAGCTGGTGAACCCCAACAACAAGCGCAAGTTCAAGGTCATCGTCGTCGGCAGCGGCCTGGCCGGTGCGTCGGCGGCCGCCACGCTGGCCGAGCTGGGCTACCAGGTCGACGTGTTCACCTTCCACGACTCGCCGCGCCGGGCCCACTCCATCGCGGCCCAGGGCGGTATCAACGCCGCCAAGAACTACAAGGGCGACGGCGACTCGGTGCACCGTCTGTTCTACGACACCATCAAGGGCGGCGACTTCCGCGCCCGTGAGGCCAACGTGCACCGTCTGGCCCAGGTGAGCGTCGACATCATCGACCAGATGGTGGCCCAGGGCGTGCCGTTCGCCCGCGAGTACGGCGGCCTGCTCGACAACCGCAGCTTCGGCGGCGCCCAGGTGAGCCGTACGTTCTATGCCCGTGGCCAGACCGGCCAGCAGTTGCTGCTCGGCGCCTACCAGCAGTTGGCCCGCCAGATCGGCCTCGGCAACGTGCGGCTGTTCAACCGCACCGAACTGGTCGACGTGGTCACCGTCGACGGCCGCTGCGCCGGCATCGTGGTGCGTGATCTGCTCACCGGTGCCATCCAGTCGCACGCCGCCCACGCCACGGTGCTGTGCACCGGCGGCTACGGCAACGTGTTCTTCCTCTCCACCAACGCGATGGCGTGCAACGTCACCGCTGCGTGGCGGGCGCATCGCAAGGGCGCGTACTTCGCCAACCCGTGCTACACGCAGATCCACCCGACGTGCATCCCGCAGAGCGACGACACCCAGTCGAAGCTCACGCTGATGAGCGAGTCGTTGCGCAACGACGGCCGGGTGTGGGTGCCCACCAACCCCGACGAACAGCGCGCCCCGCACGAGATCCCCGAGAGCGACCGCGACTACATCCTCGAGCGGCTGTATCCCAGCTTCGGCAACCTGGCGCCACGCGACATCTCGTCGCGTGCGGCCAAGCGCTCCGTCGACCAGGGCCGTGGTGTGGGCCCGCTGAAGAACGGCGTCTATCTCGACTTCGCCGACTCCATCAGTCGACTCGGCAAGGACGTGGTGGAGGAGCGCTACGGCAACCTGTTCCAGATGTACGAGCGCATCACGGGCGAAGATCCGTACCAGACGCCGATGCGCATCTATCCGGCCAGCCACTACACGATGGGTGGCCTGTGGGTCGACTACGAGCTGATGACCACCATCCCCGGCCTGTACGCCGCGGGTGAGGCCAACTTCAGTGATCACGGCGCCAACCGCCTCGGTGCCTCGGCGCTGATGCAGGGTCTGTCCGACGGCTATTTCGTGCTGCCGTACACCATCGGCAACTACCTCGCCCCGATGCTGAACAAGCCCATGCCGGGTGTCGACCACGAGGCGTTCAAGCTCGCCGAGAACGACGCCCGTGCCCGCTACCAGGGCTACCTCGACATCAAGGGCACCCGGTCGCCCGACTGGTTCCACCGCGAGGTCGGCAAGATCATCTGGGACTACTGCGGGATGGAGCGCACCGAGCAGGGCCTCGAGAAGGCACTGTCGGAACTGCCGGCGCTGTACGACGAGTTCCAGAAGGATCTGCGGGTCACCGGTGACACCACCTCGGTCAACCAGACCCTCGAGAAGGCCGGCCGCGTCGACGACTTCTTCCAGCTGGGGATGCTGATGTGCCGCGACGCGCTCGAGCGCCGCGAAAGCTGCGGTGGACACTTCCGCTCCGAGTTCCAGGACGACGAGGGTGAGGCCGTGCGCGACGACGTGAACTTCGCGCACGTTGCCGCTTGGGAGTGGAACGGCGACCCGATGCAGTCGATCCGCAACGTCGAGCCGCTCGAGTTCGAAACCGTCCACCTCGCCACCCGGAGCTACAAGTGAGCGCGTCACCCCAGGCCGGCCACGCCCGGCACCTCACCGACATCAAGCTGAAGATCTGGCGTCAGTCGGGCCCCGCCGACCGTGGGCACTTCGAGCACCATCTCGTCGACTCGATCAGCGACGAGGCGTCGTTCCTCGAGATGCTCGACGTGCTGAACGAGCGGCTCATCAGCGAGGGGCGCGAGCCGGTCACCTTCGACCACGACTGCCGTGAGGGCATCTGCGGCACGTGCTCGCTGATGATCGACGGCCAGGCCCACGGTCCGCAGCGCGGCTCGGCCACGTGCCAGTTGCACATGCGCACCTTCCAGTCGGGTGCCGAGATCACCATCGAGCCGTGGCGGGCGTCGGCGTTCCCGATCATCAAGGACCTGATGGTCGACCGCTCGGCATTCGACCGCATCGTCGAGTCGGGTGGCTACATCACCGCCGAGACCGGTGGCGCGCCCGACGGCAACCTCGTCCCGGTGCCCAAGCCGGTGGCCGACGCGGCGATGGACGCTGCCGCGTGCATCGGCTGCGGTGCCTGTGTGGCGGCGTGCCCCAACGGCGCAGCCAACCTGTTCACGGCGGCGAAGATGACCCACCTGAATGTGCTGCCCCAGGGCCAGGCCGAGCGCTACAAGCGGGCCGAGGCGATGGTGGAAACCATGGACAGCTACTTCGGTTCGTGCACCAACCACGGCGAGTGCGAGGCGGCGTGCCCGAAGGAGATCTCCATCGACGTGATCGCCCTGATGAACGCCGACTACCGCAAGGCGAAGTTCAAGAACCGCAAACTCATCGCCCGCATCTGAGTCGAGACACAGATACGACGTCTGTTCTGTGTCACGACACAGAGATGGCGGCGGTTGGTGGAGTTGCTGTCGGGGTGGTCTGCGTCAGCGCGCCACGGTGGTGCGGTAGCGGTTGGTCACCACTTCGCCCTCGGGACTGTCGGGGGCGAGTTCGAGCAGCAGGTCGAGCACGATGTCGCTGCCCGCGTCGGGGGCGGTGATGAGCACGGTGCCCACCCGTTGGCAGGCGTCGGCAGCGATGTCGCCCTGCCACTGCACCACCGTGCTCACGTCGCCCGTGCCGAGGGTGGCCGTGCAGCGTACGCCGTGCAACGGCCGGTGCAGGTCGCTGACCACGTGCACGTCGACCGTCATCGACGAGCCCGGCGCGACGGTGTCGGGCAACAGATCGGCCACCACGATCACCGGACGGCAGGCGTCGACCACGCTGTCGTAGGCGGCTTTCGGGCGGCGGCGATGGTCGACGAGCGACATCGAGACGAGCGGTACAGCGTCGGCGAGCGACGACAGACAGAACCCACCGGTGGGCCGGTACTTCAGGCGGCGCAGTGTCTCGATGGAGCGGCGCACGAGGTGCGCCTGGTAGCGCTGGGTCGCTTCGCGCCATGCCGCCAGGCTCACATGCCGCGACGGCGAGACGTACCGCTCCATCACCGCCAGGTCGAGGCCGTGGTCGCTCACCAACTCACGCCAGTCGAGGCGTGGCCAGTCGGTGGGGTCGATGAACTCGCACGAATCGGGCACCGACTGGGCGCCGAAGTCGCTGACGAATCGCACCATGTTCGGCATCGCCGCAGCGAACCCGGCCAGGTCGCGCACCTCGCCGCGGCCCCAACCGAAGCGCAGACTGCTGTCGCTGCTGACCAACTGCGGCAGATGGGGCGGCACCCCGCTGTGGGCCAGCGTGGGCCGGGTCTCGTCGGCCTTCTCGATGGCCCGCTTCACCCACCTGTCGAGAATGGTCTTGTTCCAGGTGGGCAACTGCTGTGCCCAGCTGCGCACCTCGGGTGTGTCGTGCGCGCACCACACGGCGATCGACGGATGGTGTCCGAGCACGTCGACCATGCCCCGGGCCTGCTCGACCGCCTGGCGACGCACCGTGCGCGCATAGCGGCCGTGCAGCGGGAAGTCCTGCCACACGAGCATGCCCAGTTCGTCGGCCGCCGCATACAGCTCGGGTCGGGCCACGTGGCCGCGCACCCGAACGAGATCGAGGCCGGCATCACGCGCCAGTTCGATGTCGCTGCGCAGTCCCTCGGCTGTCACCGTCGCCGGATCGGCGTGGGCGGGCAGCAGGTTGACGCCCTTGGTGAACAGCCGCTCGCGGTTCACCGACAGCACGCCGTCGTCGAAGGCCACCTGGCGCAGCCCGGTGAG
>JBEICS010000051.1:0-8966 GCA_040383925.1 Acidimicrobiaceae bacterium
GGGTCAGAGCGTGATGCCCTTGATCTCGGCAGCGATCGTCTTGGCGATGTCGTCCTGCGGCATCGAGGTCTGCATCGCCATCATCTTCATCATGTCGCCCTGCACCTTGATCTTGCCCGACATGAAGGCCTGCATCCCGGCCGCCTGGTCCTGCTCGACGAAGATCTTGCGGGCCGTGTCGTAGTCGATCGTGAGCGTGAGGTCGGGCGCCTCGAGTTCGCCGAGTTCCATCACCACGTCACCCGACGAGGTGTCCATGAAGGCGCGGATGGTGTCGCCGCTGCCCACCGACTCGGGCACATCCGTGATGACCTGGTTCATGCGGATGCTGGCCGACACCTTGGCCGCCTCGGCGGCGTACTTCTCGCGAATGGCGCGGGCCTCGTCCATCCAGGCTGAGGACAGGAACGGGTGCGACATGATGACCTCCGGGTGCTGTGACAATCGCTGCCGAGACGCTAGTCGTCAGGCTGCGTCGATGCGCTGTCGGTGGGCCAGGTAGGCCACCCGCACGGCAAGTGCCTCACGGAGTTGGGGTGTGACGTCGTCGGCGAACTCGTCGCGGTAGGTCGAGTCGGTCGACAACAACACGGTGAAGTACATCCCGCTGAACGCGCCGAGGAAGCCGGCCACGCGCAGCAGTGGTTCCGACACCACCAGGGTGCGGTCGCCGAGGCGCAGGCTCACCAGCACGTCGGCCGTGTTCGGGGCGATCCACAGATCGGTGGTCTGCTGCGAGATGGCGAGGAAGCCGAACAGGGTGAAGAACGAGGTGAGCAGCAGCGCCACCACGGTGATCTGCAGGGCCTGACTGAAGATGGCCACCAGGGCGAGGTTGGCCCGCTGACGCCGGGTGAGGCGGGTGTCGGGCAGGGCGCCCTGCAGTTCGGGCGCCAGGCGCTGGGCCGGCGTACCCGCCACCAGGTCGCGCACGTCGTCCCATCCGTCGAAGCGGTTCACGCCGTGCATCAGCGCCGGCACCCGCGACAGCACGAACACTGCGCCCAGCAGGAAGAAGATCGACAACGTGGCCACGTAGGCGATGCCGTCGAGCGTGCCCGCCACCTGCCACACCTCGGTGTTGATGAACAAGAAGGTGGTGAACAGCAGCAACAGCGGCAGGGCCCGGGCGACCAGACCCGCCAGGCTGCGCACCTGGGCCGCGCTCCGCCGGGCGGCCCACACCACCAGCGACGGCACTGCGTAGCTGGTGAGCAGGTAGATGGCGGCCAGCACCACCAGGCCCTCCACCACGGTCTGGGCAGCGTCGCCCCACTGGCCGAGGACCGCAGAGGGGATGGCGGGCCCGACGACGAACACGGCCAGTTCCGGCCAGCCCACCACTGCGGGCATCGCCAGCCAGCGCCGGTGGCGCACGACGTTGGTGATCGACCAGCCGATCGCCAACGCAGCCACGATGACCAGGCCGGCAACCAGGTTGCGCTGCCAGGTCCAGGTGCGCAGATCGAGCGCGTGCAGACCACCGGCCAGGTAGGCGACGACGAGCATGGGGATGCTGCGGGTCCAGATGTCGGTGGTGGCGGCGTAGTCGCCGATGAAGTGCGGCACGCCGCGCCGCACGAACCATCGCTCGATCTCGTCGATCCGCGCTCCCACGGCGGCGAGCCTAGAGCGACACCCGCCGGTGAGCGCGGTGCGACCTGTGCCGAATGGCGCTGGACGAAATGTTCAATGCGCTTTTGTTCGCGGCTCGGGTCCGATAACGATGATCGGCCTATGGCACGCATCCTGGTCACCGAAGAGATCGCCGAGGGAGGCCTCGACCGCCTCCGTGCGGCCGGCCACGAGGTCGACGTGCAGCTCGACCTGTCGCAGTTGCTCCACCACGTCGTCGGTGCGCACGCGCTCATCATCCGCTCGGCCACACAGGTCAGTGCCGAGGTGCTCGAGGCCGCCACCGATCTCGTCGTGGTCGGCCGGGCCGGTATCGGCCTCGACAACGTCGATGTGGCCGCGGCCACCCGCCGCGGTGTGATGGTGGTGAACGCTCCGCAGAGCAACATCATCTCGGCCGCCGAGCACACCATGGCGCTGCTGTTGGCACAGGCCCGCAACGTGCCCCAGGCGCACGCCGCGCTCACTGCCGGTCGCTGGGAGCGCACCCGTTGGGAAGGTGTCGAACTGGCCGACAAGACCCTCGGCGTGGTGGGTCTCGGTCGCATCGGCAAGTTGGTGGCCGACCGGGCGCGCGCGTTCGGTATGCGCCTCGTGGCCTACGACCCCTTCGTCTCGGCCGAGCGCGCCAAGCAGATGGGTGTCGAGCTGATGGGCCTCGATCAGCTCGTCGCCGAATCCGACTTCCTCACCGTGCACCTGCCCAAGACCAAGGAGACCACCGGTCTCATCGGGCGCGACCTGTTGGTGAAGGCCAAGCCCTCGCTGCGCGTCATCAACGTGGCCCGCGGTGGCATCGTCGACGAAGAGGCGCTCGCCGACGCCATCCGTGGCGGGGTCATCGCCGGTGCGGCTCTCGACGTGTTCGTCACCGAGCCCACCACCGAGTCGCCGCTGTTCGGCCTCGACAGTGTGGTGGTCACCCCGCATCTCGGTGCCTCCACCCGTGAGGCGCAGGACAAGGCGGGCGACACCATCGCCGACATGGTGCTGCTGGCTCTGGCGGGCGACTTCGTGCCGTTCGCGGTGAACGTCGATGCGGCTGAGGCCAACGAGACGCTGCGCCCGTTCCTGCCGCTGGCCGAGCGGCTCGGGCGGTTGTTCGCCTCGCTGTCGGGCGGCGCTCCGGCCACCATCGAGGTGTGCTGCGAGGGCGACATCGCCGGCTACGACACGCGCATCGTCACCCTCGCCGCACTGAAGGGCTTCTACGGACTCATCAGCGACGAGCCGGTCACGTTCGTCAACGCACCCCAGTTGGCACAGGCCGGCGGCATCGAGGTGCGCGAGACCAAGTCGTCGGTGTCCACCGACTTCGTCAACCTGGTGCGGGTGCGCGGCGGTGGCCGGTCGGTGTCGGGGGCCATGGTGGGCCGGCGTGGCGAACAGCGCATCGTCGAGATCGACGAGCACACGTTCGACGTGCCGCCCGCTGCCTACATGCTGATGGTCACCAACGACGACCGGCCGGGCGTCATCGGCACGGTGGGCACCCTGCTCGGCGATGCCGGGGTGAACATCGACGACATGGACGTGGGTCGGGCCGCCGAGCCGGGTACCGCGGTCATGCTCATCGCCCCCAGCGCCCAGGTGCCCGACGATGTGGTCGACGCACTGCGCACTGCGCCGGGCATCGCCCGCGTCGACGTGCTGCGCGGCTGACGAGCCCTTCGGCAGGGGTTGTCGGGACATTTGTTTCGTCGCGTAGGGCCTTTCGGCCCGTAGCCGTCCGGGCCGGTCGGGGAGCAAAATCGACATGTCCCCGTGGGCAGCAGGCGTCGTCAGGAGTCGGTGAGCATGTCGGTTGTGGAGTTCGATCACGAGACCAAGGCCTCACCGATGGCGTCCGTCGGGTCGTTCGTGGCCCGCATCGACCGCCTCGTGGATGCGCTGGTCGAGCCGGTCCCCTTCGATGTACTGGTGCGTGTGGCGATGGAGGCGATGACCGGCCTCGGTGCGGTCGGCGCCATCCTGGTGCGGCTCGGCCCCGGTGATGTGGTGGAGGCGGTGAACACGGTGGGCGCCAGTACCGACATGGTGTCGGCGTTGGGCCCGCTCGCGGTCAGCGAACGCGTACCCATCCTGGTCGCCATCCGCACCGGCGAAGCGCAGTGGGTGCCCTCGCTGGCGGCGCTGCAGACCCGGTTCCCCGATTTCGCGGCCAACGTCATGCTCGGCCAGGCGCTGGCATCGATGCCGCTGTTGCTCGACGACGTCGTCATCGGTGGCCTGGGGGTCACCTTTGCCGAACCGCGGTCGTTCTCCGACACCGAACGGGCCTTCCTGCTCACCGTGGCCCGCATCGTCACGGCCGCCATTCTCCGCTCGGCCGACTTCACGGCACCCGCCGCGGCCGTCCGCTACCCCGGATCGGCCCTGTTCGACAGCCTCGCCGACGCAGTGATGGTGTACGACGAGAGCACTGATCGTCTGGTGTACGCCAATGCCGGCGCCGAGCGGGTGTTCGGACGCTCCAGCGAGTGGTTGCTGCGAGCCCGTGGGGCCGATCTCCTCGGCCGCATCGTCGGTACGCCGAGCGAGATCCGTCGATCGGAGAAGTTGTTCCCCGGCCAGCGCGCCTACGAGACAGAGATCTCCACCTTCGATGGCGAAGCCCGGCGCTACGAGGTCACGGTCAGTGCCGCCAACGCCGTCGGTCAGCGCGCCATCGTCGCCGCCGACATCACCGACCGGGTCGTCGCGGTGTCCACACCGTCGGTTGACGACGCAGAACGCATCGAACGCGAGCGGTCCGAGCACGAACTGCACGACCGGGCCATCCAGGCCGTGTTCGCCACTTCGATGTCGCTCGCCGCGCTCAGCCAGGCCGTGCCGGGTCGGCTCGCCGACCGCGTCGACTCGCTCATCGATCAACTCGACGAACTGGTGGCCGAACTCAACCGCCGCTAGCTGCAGCGATCTGGTCGCGGGTGGCGATGGCCGCCGCGCGTGCCGCGTCGGCGTAGTCGAAGCCGGGCGAGGCGTAGAGGATGGCCCGCGACGAGTTGATCACCATGCCGAACCCGGTGCTGTCGGCACCGGCATGCACCGTGGCCTCGACATCGCCCCCCTGGGCGCCCACACCGGGTACCAGCAGCGGAAGATCGCCCACGACGGCGCGCACCTGGCGCAGTTCGTCGGGATAGGTGGCACCTACCACCAGACCGCACTCGCCGAGTTGCGACCACTCGTCGGCCACGCGCCGGGCCACGTGCAGGTACAGCGGGTCGCCGTCGGTGCGCAGGTTCTGGAAGTCGCCGCTGGTGGGGTTCGAGGTGCGGCACAGCACGAACACGCCGCCGCCTTCGTGAGCGAGGAACGGCGCCACCGAATCGGTGCCGAGGTACGGGTTCACCGTCACCACATGGGCGCCGTAGCGGTCGAACGCCTCACGCGCATAGTGCTCGGCCGTCGGGCCGATGTCGCCCCGCTTGGCGTCGAGCACCAGCAGCACATCGGGGTAGGTCTCGCGGATGTAGTGGCACAGTGCTTCGAGTTCGCGCTCGGCGCCCTGCGAGGCGAAGTACGCGATCTGCGGCTTGAACGCGCACACCACGTCGGCCGTGGCATCGACGATGGCGCGGCAGAACTGCTCGGTGGCCATCGCCGGATGCATACGGCCGAGCGGTGCTGGCATGCGGCCGGGGTCGGGATCGAGGCCGACGCACAGCATCGACCCCGAACGCTGCCAAGCGGCGCGCAGCGTGTCGTGGAACCCCACCCGGGGTCAGTCCTCGATGGTGATGGCGGCCGTGGGGCACATGTCGGCGGCCAGTTGCACCTTGTCGCGCAATTCCTCGGGCGGGTTCTCCTGGAGGATGTACAGATAGCCGTCGCTGCGCACTTCGAACACCTCGGGGCAGGTCTGCATGCATGCCCCGGTCGAGGCGCACACATCGAAATCGACACTCACCTTCATGGCTGGATCCTTCCTGACTCGGTGGTCATCGGAACCGTAGCCGCGCAAGTGGGTGTGCGTACCGCTGCGGCGAACCGGGTTCAGCGCAACGAGCGCTCGTGGGCGTTCAGCACCGCCCGCAGCGACGCCGTACTGGTGTTGGGGTCGGTGCCCACGCCCCACAGCACACCGCGACCGGGCGAGGTGGTCTCGACGTAGGCCACGGCGGTGGCCTCCGAGCCGGTGCCGATGGCGTGCTCGGCGTAGTCGGTGACGTCGAGCGTGGCGCCCACCCCGGCGCGCAGGGCGCGCACGAACGCGTCGATCGGGCCGTTGCCCTCGCCGCTGATGGTGTGCGGTGCGCCGTCGATGGTGAGCTGGGCCGTCATCGTGGTGCGTCCGGTGGCGCTGTCGCTGCGCGACTCGTGCGACAGCAGGCGGAAGCGCGGCTCGGCGTCGAGGTACTCGCTCTGGAACGCCTCCCACATCACCACCGGACTGATCTCGGTGCCGAGGTCTTCGGTGAGGTGCTGGATGGTCTTGGAGAACTCGATCTGCAACCGGCGCGGCAGATCGAAGCCGTGCTCGGTCTTCATCACGTAGGCCACGCCGCCCTTGCCGCTCTGGCTGTTCACGCGGATGACGGCCTCGTAGCTGCGACCGAGGTGCTTCGGGTCGAGCGGCAGGTACGGCACACCCCATTCGGGGTACTCGCCACCGTTGGCCTCGGCCTTCTTCGCCAGCGCTTCGAAGCCCTTCTTGATGGCGTCCTGGTGGCTGCCGCTGAAGGCGGTGTACACCAGGTCGCCCACCCACGGGTGGCGGGGGTGCACGGGCAGGCGATTGCAGTATTCGGCGGTGCGGCGCAGGGCGTCGATGTCGCTGATGTCGAGCTGCGGGTCGACGCCGTTCACGAACAGGTTGATAGCCAGGTTCACCACGTCGACGTTGCCGGTGCGCTCACCGTTCCCGAACAGCGTGCCCTCCACCCGGTCGGCGCCGGCCATCACGCCCAACTCGGCGGCGGCCGTGGCCGTGCCGCGGTCGTTGTGGGGGTGCAGGCTGATGATCACGCTGTCGCGGTTGCGGACGTGCCGGCCGAACCACTCGATCACGTCGGCGTACACGTTGGGCGTGTAGCACTCGACCGTGGCCGGCAGGTTGAGGATGAGCGGCCGCTCGGGCGTGGGCTCGATGACGTCCATCACCGCATGGCACACCTCGAGCGCGAACTCGGGCTCGGTGAGGGTGAAGCTCTCGGGCGAGTACTCGTAGCGCACATCGGTGCCCTCCAGGGTGTGCTCGAGCTTCGTGCACAGCCGGGCCGCGTTCACGGCGATGTCGATGATGCCCGCCTTGTCGAGGTTGAACACCACCTCACGCTGCAGCGGGTTCGTGGAGTTGTAGAAGTGCACGATGGCGCGCGGGGCGCCGCGCAGGCACTCGTAGGTCCGCTCGATCAGCTCCTGGCGGCTCTGCACCAACACCTGGATGGTGACGTCGTCGGGGATGAGGTCTTCCTCGATCAGCTGGCGGACGAAGTCGAAGTCGGGCTGGCTGGCCGAGGGGAAGCCGACCTCGATCTCCTTGAAGCCCATCTTCACCAGCGCGTCGAACATGCGCCGCTTGCGCTGCGGGTCCATCGGGTCGATGAGCGCCTGGTTGCCGTCGCGCAGGTCGACGCTGCACCACAGCGGCGCCTGGTCGATGACCCGGTCGGGCCACGTGCGGTCGCGCAGCACGACGGGCACGAACCGCTGGTACTTCTGGAAGGGCATCTGCTTGGGGGTGACGGGTGCGGGAGGCATCGGATTCTCCGGGGTTCTGGCGAGGTGGGCGACGGGTGCGGGCGGTGAGCGGAAGATGGGCGGAAAAAGCAAGAACCCCCCGGCCGGGAGGCGGGGGGTGCGGGCAAGCGCGTGTATGCGGCGCTTGCCCTACATAAGCAGAAGGAGCAGGCCGGTGGGACGCATCACGGTCCGTACCGTACCCGAGTGCCGTCGATTCGGCAACCATCTCGGTGTTCGTGCTCAGATGGCAGCGAGCGTGCATCTGGCGTCGCCCACCCCCGAACCCAACTCAGGAGTCACTGATGAGCAAGCCCTCCGTCGACATCGGCCGCGTCGGCATCTGGTACGGCATGATCGATGCGCTGCCTACGCCCGAGGCGCAGCGCGCCGCGCAGGTGGTGGAGGAGTTGGGCTTCGGCGCGCTGTGGATCGCCGAGGCCGTCGGGCGCGAGCCGTTCGTGGCTGCCGCCGTGCTGCTGGGCGCCACCGAGCGCCTGCCTGTGGCCACCGGCATCGCCAACATCTACGCCCGCGACCCCATGACCATGGCCGCTGCGCAGAAGACGCTGGCCGAGGCATACCCCGGCCGGTTCCTGCTCGGCATCGGCGTGAGCCACGGCCACCTCGTCGCCGGGGTGCGCAAGCACGACTGGAGCAAGCCCTACAGCTACATGGTCGACTACCTGGCCAAGATGGACAAGGCGCTGTTCATGGCGCGTGGCCCCGAGGCCGACCCCGGCCGCATCCTCGCCGCGCTCGGGCCGAAGATGCTCGAACTGTCGGCCACCCGCGCCAACGGCTCGCACCCGTACTTCACCACGCCCGACCACACCCGCATCGCCCGCGAGGTGATGGGTGCCGACGCGTTGCTGGCCCCCGAGCAGATGGTGGTGCTGTCGACCGACGCCACCGAGGCGCGTCGCATCGCTCGCGCCGGCATGAAGATCTACCTCGGGCTGCCGAACTACTTCAACAACCTCAAGCGCATCGGCTTCGACGAGAGCGATTTCGCCGACGGCGGCAGCGACCGCCTGGTCGACGCCATCGTGGCGTGGGGCACCGAGGAGCAGATCGCTGCTCGTGTCGCCGAGCACCATGCGGCCGGCGCCGACCACGTGTGCGTGCAGGTGCTGCAGGACGGCACCGACATGCCCGAGCAGCAATGGCGTCGCCTGGCGCCCGCGCTTCTCAGCGGGTGAGGAAGTTGGTGAACTGCCAGGGGTCGTCGGTGTTCAGCCCGTCGCGCTCGTTGCTGAAGGCTCCGAACGGATCGTTGCGGCTGCTCACCGGATCCCAGTCGACCGGGCCCGAGTACATCGTTCCCAGGTAGGGCCGGGTCCACTCGAGCAGTTGGTCCCACGGCAGGTCGTCGGGCACGCACACACCCCGGTTGGGGTTCTCGATCATCCACCGCACCGCGGCGGTGATCGAGCCGGCCACCTGCAGGGTGGTGGCGCTCTGGTGCGGCAGGATGGCGCGAGCCTCGTCGATCGACAGCAGCGAACCCGTCCACCAGCTCTTGAACGGGTGGCCCATCAGCAACACGCCCAACTCGTCGCGACCGCTGATGATCTCGTCGTTCAGAATGCGCTGGCGGGGTGGCATCTCCCAGGCCCGCATCCGCAGTTCGAGCACGCTGTTGA
>JBEICS010000052.1:0-8912 GCA_040383925.1 Acidimicrobiaceae bacterium
CCCGACCGCACCGAGGGCGACATCATCTACTCCCGCTACTACACCGGCTACCGACTGCCGGCCACTGCTGCATCGGCGAACGCGACAGCGGTCGACGACGCAGGTCGAGCGCTCACGGTCAGTGCGGTGCCCACGATCGAGGCGCCCGCCTACGTGCTGTACGACGTCGAGTTCGCCGAGCAGTTGTTCTTCCAGCAGACGGCCCGGTTCACCCTCACGTACGACATCGTCGGGCTGCCACCCCGCTCCGACGACCCGACGCGCACGAACCGCGCCTACTTCGGTTTCGACGCGTTCGGCTCGGGCGACAGCGGCAAGGTGAACGTGCGGGTGGTGGTGCCCGACGGGTTCGTCGTCGACCTCCTCGGCGATCCGGTCGACGAACAGCGAGTCGACGGTGCCACCGTGTACTCGGCCGACGCCATCGCCGACCCCGACTCGTTCGATGTCATCGTGTCGGCGCGCAACGACGACGCACTCGACCTGACCACCGTCGCCGCCGCCGACGGCACCTTCGACGTGCGGTCGTGGCCGGGCGACGACGAGTGGCAGGCGTTCGTGACGACACAGATCGAGACCGGCGTCGCCGAACTCGCCGAGCTGCTGGGCCGGCCGTGGCCGATCGACGACTCGATGGAGGTGATCGAGGCCTACACGCCGTACCTGTACGGCTACGCCGGCTGGTTCAGCGCCGACGACCGCCTGATCGAGGTGGGCGAAGACCTCGACCAGGAGGTGGTGCTGCACGAGTTGTCGCACGCCTGGTTCAACGACGAGTGGTTCACCGACCGCTGGCTGAACGAGGGCATGGCGCAGGTGTACTCGAACAAGGCGGTGGAGGCGATGGGGGGCACACCCAACGAGCCCGAGCCCATCGACACCACCGACGCGGGCTTCGTCGTGCTGAACAACTGGCGCGACCCCTCGTTCGACGGCGGCGACGACGAGGAACGCGAGGCGTTCGGATACAACGCGGCATTCGACATCGTGAGCCGGATCACCGACGAGGTGGGCGAGGAGGCGATGCGCGAGGTGTTCGACTCAGTGGCCGACGACACCATCGCCTACCGCGGCGATCTGCCTGCCGAGGAGTCGGCCGACACCACCGACTGGCGCCGGTTCCTCGACCTCGTCGAGGAGTTGGGCGGTTCCACCGAGGCCCGCGACCTGTTCGAGCAGTACGTCGTCAGCGCCGGCGGGCCGGCGATGCTCGAAGCCCGCGACGAGGCCCGCGACCGGTACGCCGACCTGTTGGCCGATGGCGGCGAATGGGCCGGCCCGGTGGTGGTGCGTCAGCACCTCAGCAACTGGCGTTTCGACGATGCCGAGGCCGCGATCGACGACGCTGCCGATGTGCTGGCCGCCCGCGACACCATGGCCGACAAAGCCGAGGCACTGGGCATCGGCTACCCCGATCGCTTCGAGAGCGAGTACGAGGAGGTCGACGAGTCGTTCGACGAGGTCGACGCAGCACTCGGCGAGCAGATCGAGACCTTCGACGCCGTGACGGCGGCCGTCGATGCCGACGCACGCGACGACGGATTCTTCGAGTCGATCGGCCTCTGGGGCACCGACGTACCTGCCCTCGTCGACCAGGCGAAGGTGGCGGCTGCGACCGGCGACCACGACGCGGCGCGCGCCGCAGCCCGGGACGCGGTCGACACGGTCGACGGTGCATCCGATGTGGGCACCAAACGGTTTGCCCTGTCCGTCGGCGCGCTGGTGGGCGTGGTGCTGCTGGTGACCCTGCTGGTGGTGCTGCTCCGGCGACGGAGCGCGCGCCGGCGCGCCGCGGTCACAGCGTCGATCGAGCCCGACCACGATGATCTGGGCCCTGCGGTACCCGACGAGGCCGAGCACACTGCATTGCTGGCTGCCTTCCCGCCACCGACCGGCCCGGCCAGCGACGACCCGCCACCCCCGGGCTGAGCGGGATCAGACGCTGACGGTGAGATGCTCGCCGGCAGCGTCGGCGGTCACGTCGACGGTGACGGTGTCGCCCTCGCCCACCTTGCCCTCGAGCACCAGCATGGCCACCGGGTCGCTGATCTCGCGCTGGATGACCCGCTTCAGCGGCCGGGCCCCGAAGCTGGGGTCGTAGCCCTCGCGGGCCAGCAGCGCCATCGCCGCGTCGCTCACCTCGAGGGCGATACGCCGGTCGGCCATGCGCTTGCGCAGCAGCCCCAACTGGATGCCCACGATCTGGGCGAGGTCGGCTTCGGTGAGCGAACGGAAGCGGATCATCTCGTCGATGCGATTGATGAACTCGGGCTTGAAGAACCCGAGCGGATCGCCCGGCAGGTTCGACGTCATCACGATGACCACGTTGGTGAAGTCGACCGTGCGGCCCTGGCCGTCGGTGAGACGACCGTCGTCGAGCACCTGCAACAGCACGTTGAACACGTCGGGGTGCGCCTTTTCGATCTCGTCGAGCAGCACGACGCTGTACGGGCGGCGACGCACCGCTTCGGTGAGCTGGCCGCCCTCGTCGTAGCCGACGTAGCCGGGGGGCGCACCGATGAGGCGACTGACCGAGTACTTCTCCATGTACTCGCCCATGTCGATGCGCACCATCGCCTTGTCGTCGTCGAACAGGAACTCGGCGACGGCCCGGGCCAGTTCGGTCTTGCCCACACCCGTGGGCCCGAGGAACATGAACGAACCGATGGGGCGGTGCGGGTCGCTGAGGCCGGCGCGCGAGCGGCGGATGGCGTTGGCCACCGCGTGCACGGCGTCGCTCTGGCCGATGACGCGCTGGTGCAGCAGGTCTTCGAGGTGGACGAGCTTGCTCATCTCGCCCTCCATCAACCGCGTGACGGGCACGCCGGTCCACTTGCTGACCACCTCGGCGATGTCTTCGGCGTCGACCTCCTCTTTCAGCATGCGATTGCCGTGCTGCAGCACATCGAGGTGCGCCGTGGCGTCGACGATGCGGCGCTCGAGTTCAGGGATGCGGCCGTAACGCACCTCTGCGGCGAGGTTCAGGTCGGTCTCGCGCTCGACCATCGTGCGCAACTGCTCGAGCTCTTCTTTCAGCACTCGGATGGCGCCGATGGCCTCTTTCTCGCTCTCCCAGTGGCCGCGCATCTCGGCCGACTGGGCGCGCAACCCCTCGAGTTCGGCGCGCAGCACCTCGAGTCGTTCGATGGACGGGGCGTCGGTCTCCTTCTCGAGCGCCACCTGCTCGATCTCGAGCTGCAGGATCCGGCGCTCGACGATGTCGATCTCGGTGGGCAGCGAGTCGATCTCGATGCGCAGTTTGCTGGCGGATTCGTCGACGAGGTCGATGGCCTTGTCGGGCAGGAAACGGTTGGTGAGATAGCGGTTGCTCAGCACGGCGGCACTGACGAGCGCGGAGTCCTGGATGCGCACGCCGTGGTGCACCTCGTAGCGCTCCTTCAGGCCGCGCAGGATGGCGATGGTGTCCTCCACGCTGGGCTCGCCCACGTACACCTGCTGGAAGCGACGCTCGAGCGCAGGATCCTTCTCGACGTACTTGCGGTACTCGTCGAGTGTGGTGGCGCCGATCATGTGCAACTCGCCGCGGGCGAGCATCGGCTTGATCATGTTGCCCGCGTCCATTGCGCCCTCGGCACCGCCCGCGCCGACGATGGTGTGCAGTTCGTCGACGAAGGTGATCACCTCGCCGGCGGCGTCGGTGATCTCCTTCAGGACGGCCTTCAGTCGCTCTTCGAACTCGCCGCGGTACTTGGCGCCCGCCAGCATGCTGGCGATGTCGAGCGCGACGAGGCGCTTGTGCTTGAGACCCTCGGGCACGTCGCCGTCGGCGATGCGCCGGGCGAGGCCCTCGACGATGGCGGTCTTGCCCACACCGGGCTCGCCGATGAGCACCGGGTTGTTCTTGGTGCGGCGGCTGAGCACCTGGATGACACGGCGGATCTCGTCGTCGCGGCCGATGACGGGGTCGATCTTGCCCTCGCGGGCACGGGCAGTGAGGTCTTGGCCGTACTTGTCGAGCGCGGCGAACTGCTCTTCGGGGTTCTGGCTGTTGACGCGATGGCTGCCGCGCACATCCTTCAGCGCGCTGAGCAGTTCCTCGCGGCTCACGCCGAGGCGGTCGCCCAAGGCCAGCAGCAGGTGCTCGACCGACAGGTAGTCGTCCTTCAGGTCCCTGCGGTACTGCTCGGCCGATTCGAAGGTGGCGGTGAGGTCGCGGTTCATCCGCGGGTCGTCGCCGCCGTAGGCCTTGGGCAGTTTTGCCACGGCCTCATCGGCCTTGTTGCGCACCATCAGCGGGGCGAGGCCCAACTTCTGCAGCACTGCCGGGGTGAGCGTGTCGTCCTGCCGGGCGAGTGCGGCCAGGAGGTGGTCGGGCGTGAGTTCGGGGTTGCTGAGCGCCCGGGCCTGGTCGACCGCGGCCCCGACGGCCTCCTGCGTCTTGATGGTCCACTTCTTCGGATCGATCGCCATGCTCGCCACCCTACCCCATACGCAGAAAACCTGCTACGGGTCGTATCAACTATTCCGGACCCATCGGACGTCGACCTCGTACCCGGCAAACGCCGGGTCGGCGGTGACAATGGTGAGATGTTCGTGCTGAGCCTGGGCGATCATCATCCGATCGAACGGGTCGGTGTGCACCAACGGCAGACGGCCGGCACGTTCGACGTGCTCGAAGGTGATGGGCAGCTCATCGAAGCCGAGTCGGACGCACTCGGCAGCGAAGCCGTCGGGAGCGGCGAGCTTGCCGATCGCCCGCTTGATCTCGACCTCCCAGACCGCAGCTGCCGACACCGCCGCCACGTTGCGGGGGTCGGCGAGATCGCTCTGCAGCTCCTCGTCGAGGCGTTCGGGCGTGGCCAACACCCACAGCGCAACGTGCGTGTCGAGCAGGAACTGCTTCACGGCAGTGCACCAGAGAACGCTGCCGCAAGGTCATCGGGGAGCTCATCGAAATCAGCTGAGAACTCGACCCGGCCGCGCCACGATCCGAGCTGGCGCGGTGGCACGACCGGTCGGAACGGGACCAGTTTGGCAACGGGCACGCCGTGACGACTGATGGTCACCTCGGCACCGGTGCGCTCGACCTCGGCGACGAGCTGCGACAGCCGCGTCTTGGCTTCGTAGATGTTCACGCTCATCGCGCAAGGCTACCGATCTGGACACAGTGCTGACCAGATCTGGTCAGACCAGCACGACGGGCATCCGGCCAGCCGTCTGCACCGAGTACCCGTGGACGCCACGCCGGGTACGGTTGCGGCTGATGGGGCGCAGACTCGGCGGACTGGTGTGCACGGTGCTCGCCGGGGCCGTGCTCGCCGGGACAGCAGCAGCTGGCGCCTCCGCCGCATCGACGGCACCGCCTCCCGGCGGCGACGGGGCAGCCGGGGCCGGAGCGGGCGCGTTCCGCATCACCCGGCCGCCGCGCACGATGCTGGTGGTGGCCGGCGGCGACGTGCTGAACGAGGGCGTCGTCAACAACGCCGGTGCGGCAGCGGCCGTGCCGCCGCAGCGCTACGACTTCGCCCCGTTGTTCGCACCGGTGGCCTCCATCGTCGGTGCCGCCGACCTCGCCATCTGCCACATGGAGATCCCCGTCGGGCGAGCCGGCGCCGGTGCCGGGGTGTACGGCCGGTCGCCGTATGGCGGCAACCTGCTGCTGGCCCCGTACGAGATCATCGCAGGCCTCGCCACCACCGGCTTCGACCGCTGCAGCACGGCGTCGAACCACAGCAACGACCTCGGCCGCGACGGCATCGCCTCCACGCTCGAGGCACTCGATGCGGCAGGTATCAGCCACGCGGGCACGGCCCGCAGCCCCGCCGAATCGGCACCCGAGGTGTTCACCGTGAACGGCATCCGCGTGGCCCACCTCTCGTACTCGACGTACTCGAACACGGTGTGGCCGAGCGACGGCTGGGCACTGAACCGTGCGTCGAGCCCCGAACGGGTCGCCGCCGCGGCGCAGGCCGTACGGGCCGCCGGTGCCGAGGTGGTGATCGTCAGCCTGCACGTGTTGAAGGAGATGCAGCGCGAACCCCTCCCCGCCGACCGGGCGTTCGCGACGCGGCTGACCGAACTGGCCGACATCGACCTGATCGTGCACCACGGGCCGCACGTCGTTCAGCCGGTCGAGACGGTCAACGGCACCGTCGTCTACTGGAGCGTGGGCAACTTCGTGTCGGGCATGGGGCGACCCGGCACCGGACGCTACGTCGACCCGCGGTCGTCGGACGGCCTGCTGGCCGTGGTGCGGTTCACCGAGACCGCGCCCGGCGAGTTCACCGCCGTGTCGCGGCCGGTGCTGTTGTGCAACGAGCGCTCCCGCCGCACGGTGTACGCGCCGGTGAGCGAGCTCGCCCGCGCCGAGGCCACTGGGCAACCGCTCGAGCCGGGCCTCGACACCCAGTTGCGCGCCTGCCTGGCCCGCGGCCGCGAGATGGTTCCCGACGCCACCTGACGGCACAGCGCCGCGACCCTCCCCCAACGCGATGTTGCGACGATTCGCGTCGGATGCGACGCGAATCGTCGCAAGGTTCCGGTGTCCTGCGACACTGGGGTCGTGCGCCTCATCGCCTGCGACCTCGACGGCACCCTGCTGCTACCCGACGGCACCGTGTCACCGCGCTCTGTCGCTGCGCTGCGGGCGGCTGCCGCTGCAGGCGTGTACGTGGTGATCGCGTCCGGCCGACCCCCGTTCATGCTCGACCCGGTGCTGCCCTCCGTCGGCGACGCCGTCAGCCACGGGGTGCTCGCCAACGGGTCGCTCGTGTGCACCCTGCCCGACGGCGCCGAACTCCGCCGCGTGCGCTTCGAACTCGACACCGCCATCGATGTGGTGCACCGGTTGCGGGCGATCGACCCGCGCTACGGGTTCGCGCTCGCCACTGATGCCGGTTGGGCGCAGGAACGGGGCTTCTTCGAACGGATGCCGGTCGGCCGGATGGCCCCCGACTCAGCCGACGCACTCGCCGCGGCCGAGGGTGCCACCGAGGCGCTGAAGCTGATGGCATTCCACGACGGCCACACCGCCCACCACCTGCTCGACCTGCTGCCCGCACTGCTCGGACCGCACCTCGCCGTCACCCACATGGGCGCCGACTGCGTGGAGATCGGCCCCACCGGCATCGACAAGGGCACCGGGCTGACCTGGCTGTGCGCCCACCTCGGCGTCGACCCCGCCGACGTGGTGGCCTTCGGCGACGAGTACAACGACCACGAGATGCTGCGCTTCGCCGGACACGGCGTGGTGATGGCGAACGCCAACGAGCACACCCGTGCGCTGGCCGACGAGATCGCCCCCAGCAACGCCGACGACGGGGTGGCCGTGGTAATCGAGCGACTGCTCGCCGGGATGGGCTGACGCAGGGAGGCGGTGATCAGCGTCGGTCGCCGAGGCGAGGCCCGCCGAACACGGCGACCGTCTGGCGCAACGGCACCAGGTCGCGGCGGGGCTGGCGCTGCTGCGCATCGGCCTCGACCGTTGCCGCGTATTGGCGCAGCTGCTCGTTCTCGGCACGCAACCGCTCGACCTCGGCCTCGAGCTCCATCACCCGACGGATGCCCTCGAGATTCATCCCCACGCCGGCGAGCTCTTGGATGCGGCGTAGGCGCTCGATGTCGACATCGCTGTAGCGACGGTTGCCGCCCTGGGTACGGGCAGGCTGCACCAGGCCACGGCGCTCGTAGATGCGCAGCGTCTGCGGGTGCATCCCGGCCAGCTCGGCGGCCACCGAGATGACGTACACGGCATGATTCCTGGAACGCATGGTCAGACCTCCTTCGCCTCACGCAGCAGACGATCCCGCGGCGACACGGTACTCGCCGCCGCGAACGCTTCGATCGCCGCCCGCTGCCGGTCGTTCAACTCGGCGGGCACCTGCACGTCGACGGTGACGATGAGGTCGCCCTCGGCGCGTGGTGTGACGACACCCTTGCCCTTCACCCGGTGACGCGAACCCGACGGGGTGCCGGGCCGCAGGCGCAGGGTGACCTGCGCGTTGTCGAGCGTGGGCACATCGATGTCGCCGCCAAGGGCGGCTTCGGCGAACGAGACCGGCACCCGCACCGTGAGGTTGTTGCCATCGCGGCCGAAGGTGCGGTGGGCGCGCACATGGCACTCGACGATGAGATCGCCGGGGGGCCCACCGTTGCGGCCGGGCGCACCCTTGCCCTTCAGGCGGATCTTCTGTTTGTCGTCGACACCGGCGGGGATGCGCACCTGCACGTCGCGCTGACGCTTCTCGGTGCCCGAGCCGTAGCAGGTGGGGCACGGGTGCTCGATGACCACGCCACGACCACCGCACGAGGTGCACGGCGCCGAGAACGAGAACACGCCCTGGTTGTCGTCGATGGCGCCGCGGCCACCGCAGCGCGAGCACACCTTGGGCTGCGTGCCCGGCTTCGAACCGCTGCCGGCACAGGTGCCGCACTGCGCGTCGGTGGTGAGATACAGCGTGGTGGTGATACCGCGCACGGCGTCGGCGAACTCGAGCGTGAGGGTGGCCTCGTAGTCGGGGCCGCGCTGCGGGCCACCGGCAGCCGTGGTGCCGCCACCGCGACGGCCGCGACCGAACATCTGCCCGAGCATGTCGCCGAGCCCCTCCGACCCGACGTTGAACGAGTGGGCACCACCCGCGCCGCCCGGACCACCGCTGCGCGGGAACCCGGCCATCGGGCCCAGCCGGCGCACCTCGTCGTACTCCTTGCGCTTGGCCTCGTCGCCGAGCACGTCGTATGCCGCGCTCACCTCCTTGAACCGCTCCTCGGACTTGGCGTTGCCCGGATTGGTGTCGGGGTGGTGTTCGCGGGCGAGCTTGCGGTACGCCTTGGTGATCTCCTTGGGGGTGGCCGACTGCGGCACACCGAGCACCTGGTAGTAGTCCTTCTCGAACCACTCGCGTTGAGCCGTCACGTCGTCACCCCCTCCCTGTCGTCGGGCGCGGGTCAGC